>PKTA01000183.1 GCA_002869365.1 Marinilabiliales bacterium
AATTCATCCGCAAGTTTTGCTTTACTCAAAGACCTTTTCAACTCAATTGCATTCTTTGAATCATCGGGAAAAATAAATTCTCCGGACAGTGTGGTAAAATTGTCATTGAAATTACCTTTAAATGGCGTGCCTTTATCGGCTATATAAAATGAAAATTCGCCATCAATAAGTTGTATTTCGCTTAATTTATCATTTTGAATTACATTAGTCCCATTCATCATTTTAATGTAACCATCTAACTGTTCTTGACTATTAATACTGAATGCAACTTCCACGTCGAAATCATTCATGAAAGCCCCTTGCCACAATCCTAGATAAGCGGGTTGACAGAAAATATTGTTGTTTGTTAAGAGGAAAAGCATCGCCCCCATTAGTAATAAATAGAACTTTTTCATAGTATATAAATCAAGTTTGGATCTGTTATTTTGATGAACATATCATTAATGCTTTTATGTTCTATCAAAACATAATTAACAAGCAGTAAATATACTAAATATCATAATGAAATTCAATATTTACTACGTATATTTCTGAATATCAAACGCTATAACCTCAGACTCTCTCCTCCAGATTTTTAGATTATTCGCTAGTTTTAACGCTTAAATTGATAATAGTTATAAGTTTTGTTATAATTGAATAGGCATTTATGGCAATGACTATATGAAATGAAAACTCAATATTTGCATCAGACTACTTTTGGTTAGTGATTTTATAAATCGGTTTATACTAAATATTTTTTCGTCTCTACTAAACCTTCTTTTACCTTTTTGTGTATTTATTGGGGTCTTATTTCTCCAAATCCGTAGAAATATAGACAAGCGGAAAAGTTAAAATATATGCTTCCCCCTAAATATCAACGTCTTATGTCATAGGGCATTAAAGCTGCAACAAAGTTTCAATATAAATCGTAATGAATAAGACATTTCTTCCATTATTTGTGTTTGTGTTGCTTGTTGTCATTACAAAAGCACAGAATATAAAACAGCCCTTTCTGGAAAAAACCAATCAGTCAAGTATTGGTGGAGATGCAATATCAGTAAGTTTTGCTTATGCTTACAATTTTAATAAAAATGCAATTTTTGGAATTCAGACTCAATTTGGCGCTGGTATAAGGGTCTTAATCAATAACCCGACTTTTAACCATTTAAGTGATCAAAGTGACGGACCTCATAAATGCAAAAGGAGAAGTGTTACTCCCATACACTTTGAAATATTGAAATTTCAACTATTTTACCGAAAAACCATTAGTAAATATTTTTATTTAGATGTTGGTCCTCATGCATCTTTAGGTATAGGCACTCTTGAAGCTAATGCGGGAGGTACATCTCTCGGCATTGAGTTGTCAGGGTATTATACTAGTAAAAACTTTTTTATAGGATTAAGGTTTCAGGGATCTTATGTATTTGTTGAATATTTTAAAAATTATAACAATAATTATTTTGGCCTATTTTTAACACCTTTTGTTTTAGGGCTAAACTTTTAATTGACACTTGCCATTTTTTGCATTACCTGAACATCCTTATCAACACAGAGAGCACTAAAGAAAAAGTGGTTTCTACTAGGCCTTAAACTAACAAGTGTGGTTCTGGCATCTTATTTTACAACACTTAAAATAGCGTTATTTAAATGATTACAAGACCATAAAGAGATTATAGTGATCTGGACGAAATTTCCCGATGCGATTTAAAAACTTTCAGGATAAACTTCTCATTCTGGTGGTAAGTTGACCACTTTAAAACTATAGATTTTTAATTAAGACGGGATTGCTTCGCGATCCCTTGGGCTCCATTTTGAAAATAACAGAACCTATCGCTTCGCTCTAAATTTCTTTTTCTTTTCATTCGATTTCAAAAATATTTGAATAGCCTTAAAAGAAAAAGAAAATGCTATCGCATGTTCTGTTGCTTATCTGTGATCCCGACGGGATTCGAACCCATATCTTCAGAACCGGAATCTGAAATTCTATCCATTGAACTACGGGACCAGTATCAGTGTGAGTCTTGAGTCTTGAGGGTTGAGTGTTGAATAAAGAAACGAAGACTAGCACCCCCACTCATAACTCATAACTCACAACTCAAGACTGAGTTTGTGGAGCTGGAGGGATTCGAACCCTCGTCCAAACATTGAACCGATCAGCTTTCTACATGTGTATTTTGTTATTAATTTTCGTGTGGTAAAAGGAAACAAACACCCTAATTACCACCTTAGTTCCTAAAGTTTCGTTGTATCAGCGGAACAAGAATACAACTAGTTTGAAATTACGTGCGACTCGTAATCAGGCCGGAATCAAACATCTCCACCTGCGAACCGTCTCGTCCCGCACCTAGTGCGTGGATAAAGCTAATCTACTTTATTCGATTATGCTGCGAGAGCAAAATTGTTTTCGCCAATTGAAAAATATGTGACACGATTTTACGGGCTTAATCACAAGACCCGACATGCTTACTAACCCTTTCGAATGCTGTCAAAACCGGTCAGCCCCAAATTTCAAAGAACTATTTTTAGAGCCGCAAAGATATTGGAAATTGTTTGACAATACCAAAGTATTTTCGCAGCGCATTTTACTTCTACAAAATCCATGCAAATTAAATTACATGACAATTTGATATAATTACAACTTACTTAAATTTGAAATTTGCAGCGATAAACTGCCAATCAGAATCTGTATCCCAATTGTAATACATACCTAAAACCAAATCCCATGCTTGTAGATACTCCGGAGGAAGAAAACTGTTGATCGGAAACAAGATCCGAAAGAAATGGAAATTTAGATAATAGCATATCCTTAACAGCCTGATAATATTCATTCTCCTCGTTGATATCTATATCTCCTTTTAATCTCAATTTAGCCGAATACACTGAAAATGAAGGCCCTATAAAAATCAAGTCAATAGTAAATCTCTCTTTTATAACAAATTGATAACCAAGTTGAACGCCGGCGCTGTAAATGGAAAGTCTCGCATTTAGGTCTATATTGCCTTGACCTATATTCTCATCCCTTATTTCAATTCGATTTTCAAAACCGGTATGATGTATTGAAGTATATGGAGACCAGTATAAACCATCGGGAGCATTTCGAGTATTCCGTTTTTTGAAATAAAATCTGTAATCAGCGCTAAAAGCAAAACCCCAGTTATTTCTTGAAATATTGAATTTTAAACTGTCATATATTCCGCTTGTAGGCAGAACAAAATAACCGGCATTAATTGAAAAACTTTGATTTGGTTTTATAACTCTTTCATACGAAAGGTTAATATTCTTTCCAGACCATATCATTGGAGTAGGATTCCATTTTACAACATTTGGTTTACATTTTAATGAAAGAGCACTGTCGTTTTGCGAAAAGGAACTAAACCCAACGTTTAATAAAAATAACAAAGCCCATATCCGATTCATAATCAAATATTTAAACTATACTGCAAAGTAAAACTACGCATGGGTTCAGCCTTTAGAGGACGTAATGAATATCTTCTGTTAAAAATATTTTCCGATATAATAGCTATACGGTGGAATTTTCCTAATTTATAACTTATCCGAGCATCAAAAATGGCATTTCCGTTATTATTATTTTCAAAATAATTTCTATATAAAATAGGTTGTAAAGTTCCACCGGAAGCAATTGTGGCATCTTCGAAATCGAATATCGCCTTATCCAGATTCTCAATTCTGCTGAAATATTTAAAACTCATTCCACATGACAATTTCCGGAACTCAAACTCAATATCCATTTTTATTGTATGCAGAAATCTGTATTTCAAAATATTTCTAGAGGGATCAACGCTTGTAGAAACATAACTAAAATCGGAATTACCACCAGGATTATAGTCTTTAGTAAAAACCAAATCAGGTTCGAGAGTTACAGGCATAACATAAGTATATCCAAAAATCGTATAAATATTAAAGTTAGCATTAATTTTTGCTTGTGCATTAAGGGAAACATCAATTCCGGTAATCCGGGATTTACCTGTATTTACGAATTTAAATCCGGCAAAAGCAAAAGTATAAGTGGAGTCCCAAAATCCGAATAAATATTCAACAGTATTTTGATATTCCTGATAAAAAACTGCAACATCCAGATAACCATAAAACTTACTCAATTTAATCCCTTGCTTAATACCAACTTCAGCATTCCAACTAGTTTCAGGAACCAGGTCAGGATTGTTAAATACACCAAAACTACCTACAGATGTCCTGATGTACCTCTCTGTTATACTAGGGAATCGATACCCCTGACCTATTGAAGTTCTAAAATATGTTTCCTGTCCCAGTTTTAAACTTGCACCCAAACGCATAATAGGTTTTGTATCTCTTATGCTGTCGTTTAAACGGAAATGCTCTAGCCTCGCTCCTGCAGAAATATTGAGTGCATTACCAAATTTCTTTTCAATTTGCATGAATAAGGACGCATTCCAGATACTATTTTTTGGGGATCCGGAAGCATCATACATATTTGCATTGGAATGCGTATAATTACTGGACACACCGGCAATAAAATCGAGGTCGCCTAAATTTGAAAAACTTTTTGAAAACTGATATTGGTTAAATATCATAAAAACCTTATTCGACTGATCATTATTTGCCTTATTGTCAGAAGAAAATATTCTGTTTTTAATTTGATGCTTAACTCCTAATCCTGAATAAAAGTTTAAATAAGGGTCAATATAAAAGGTGAGTTTATCAGAGAGCAAAACGGCTCCGGGATAACCTCTGTAAAAGTCGGCTGTATCGTTGAGCCATGCCAAGGCATTACTTGTTTTGGCATACATCAGGTTACCATTTAATCCAAAATCGAGGCCTTTATATTTTTTTGATCTACGTCGCAAATTGAAATTTATTCTGGCTTTTTTATTAACCATATCTGCATCGCTAATATTGCTGGTATCATTAACATAGGGTCCAGGGATTGGTGCTCCAAGATAACTTCTGTCAGTCATTACCACTCCACCTATAACCAGATCGGTATTTCCATCATGAATTCGTCTTGTGTGGAGAAAACTAAGTCCTCCAAGGTAATTTACTCCATTCCACCACTTTTTAGCAGGACTTGATGGGCTATCATAAAATCCACTGTACAATTTCACTTTGGTAGTAGGGTTTATTTCCGGATAAACCGTCCTAATATAAATTGCTCCACTAAGTGCAGCAGAACCAGAAAGTACCGATGAGGCTCCTTTAACAACTTCTATCTGTTTAATATTTTCAACCGGTATTAATGACCAATCAGGTTTTCCGGCATCGGCCGAAGTAATAGGCATATCATCAACAAAAACAGCAACTTTACTGCCAACGCCAAATGTAAATCCGCTTCCTCCTCTTATTTGGGGCTCTTCGTCGAGAATTGTTAAACCGGGAGTAAGGTTAAGAATACTTTCAACAGAAGTAGTATTTCTGGCATCAATAATGCGGGGTTTCATTACTTCGATGGATACCGTTTGTTCCTCTATACTTTTGTCAAACTTACCCGCTTTAATTACAACTTCATCAAATTGAGTACTAAAGTGATCCATTTGAAAAACTTTGTAAACTTCACTTCCGGAAGTTATATCCATCTTATACTCAATTTGTTTCATTCCTGTAAAAGAAATCACAAATACGTGACTACCTTCTTCAACTCTTAACTTAAAATATCCATTGAAATCGGTAACCGTTCCAAACGACATATCACTTTTAAGGTAAATATTTGCTCCAACAAGTGACTCTCCATTATCCTTATCAGTTACTCTCCCTGTAAACAATGCTGTTTGAGCATTTATTTCAAAAACAATAATCAAAGAGAGGAGAACTGATACTACAGTTTTTTGAAAGAAATTATTATTCAAATCAGAAGAAATTAAAGATTAATTGATAAATACCTTCTTGGTGAAAGTTTGCTGACCTTTAGTTGCAGTAATAAAATAGATTCCACTTTGAAGTTGTTGTTGTAAAACCATTTTTTCACCCTGATAATTATTATTAATATAGAGTTGTCTTCCCATAATATCACTTACGGTAATTTTATAAGTTTCATTTTGTGATCCATTAATACTTATGTTTATTTTACCCTGATAGGCAAACGCATTAATATCATCTGCAAAATTATCATCAATGGAATTATTATTGTAAATAAACTGTAAATCATCGAACCATATTTCACTACCTGCAACGGGCTCAAGTCCATCACCTGCCGTAAGTATAGTTAATTGATATTCAGGCTGTTCATTTGAATAATAAACAATGGGAGTAGAAAACCTGGTCCATTCACTTGTAATGCCTGAAGGTAATTCCAGATAAGCTAAAGCAATAGCATTAGATTCATCTTGCGGCAAATGCAATTCCCCCGCATGAAGTGCTACTTTCACTGTGCCAAAATCATCCCCCACTGGATTACTTTTATACCAACCCACAACGCTATCTGGTCTCCAACCCATTATTGAGTTCCATCTATCATCATTCGGATCGGTATACATATATGAATTTACAGCAGGTAATTCAGTATGAACTCTGCCGTTTGTAATTGTGCCTGTAACAACAATTGAAAAGTATTCTTCATTAAACAAATGCAAGGAAGAATTACCTGAATGTGCATCATCTGATTTACCCCAAACAACCGGAGCAACTTCATTATAACTTTCATCATCAGAGGTTTTAATGGAACTCCAGTTAACAGGTTCCAACTTGTATATACCATTTACAACCTCTTCCCAGGATTCAAACCCGCCATTTTCAAATTGGTTTTGAGCCATAGGTGAGTTAACAAAGACGGCAATAATCAAAAAAACAAGTAAAAGTTTGTTCATAGTTTCAAATTTTATGTGCAATGAAAAACAATTGTTATAAGAATTAATTAAAACTTCTTACACCGCATTATTTAGAGTAAAAATAAATAAAAAACCGGAAGATACAAGTATCATCCGGTTCTTTTATAAATTTTGATTATGTGATCAACATAATCCTTGTTTTTAAATTCTTAAAAAATGTAAGAGATACCTATATTAAATGATAGAAACGAAGTCGATTTTGTATCTCTTGTTTTGGCAGCATAATTATATTTCACATTAGCGTTAATTCCTGAATTGCTACTTCCAAATGGAAAAATTATGCCTAATTCTGGAGCAACGGCAAAATGCCATGCTTTTTCTTCTGTGTAATATATTCCCATGAAGTTACGCTCTTCAACGTACATTGTGCCTACACCAACGCCTGCATACGGCATAATAGTAGTTTGTGCAAAATAATAATGTGAGTTTATCATTATTGGCAAGGCATTAATATACTTACGACTATATCCGTGTACAGTAGCATGTGTAGCATATGTACCAAAGTCAATGGTTACAAAGCCATCAGATTCATAAAAAGTATTCCATCCCACTATACCACCAACTGTTAAATTGTCGGTAACAAATCCACGACCATCAACGGTAAAACCTCTGAAAGATGGAGCAGAAATAAAATCGGCAGTTTCACCCATACCAAAACCCATATTCCAGTCGAAGTTCCAAACTCCGCCTCCCTGTGAAAACGAAGAAAGGCTAAACAGAACAACAAAAATCGAACTTAATATTATATTATTTTTTTTCATCTTATTATCTTTTTAAAATTGAGAATCATACAGAATTATTATCTCAGTTTTGTCTTTCTTATATTTTCCTATTTATTTGTTTTTATTTCAGGTGACTGTGCAAATGCCTGATCAATACCTTTTTTTACTCGTGCATCAGTACTTTTTCCGCTTAACACGCCTTGTACACCACCGTTCCAATATACTCTTGCAACAGTATCTCCTTTGATAATATCATAATCATCAGGATTGGCCATATCCCAAATAACTGTACCTGTGGTATAACTAGAGTAAACAGGATAAGGAGGATAATATCCACCTGGATAATAACCACCCCAGCCACCATAGCCCCAGCCAGGATAACCACCCCAGCCCCAGCCAGGATAGTAAGGATACCACCAACCAACACTTGTAGTTGTAGATGTAAAAGCTCCAACCAATAAAACTACGTCAGGCTTACCCTGATCTTCGGAAGTAATGCGTGTATAGCCTGCTGCAGACATATTTGCAGCAATATTTTCAATTATAACGTCTTGATTATCAACAGGAACTTGCTCGTCATTTTCATCTAAGATGTATACGGTATCCGACATATAATATGTGGATAAACTATTAAAATCAACTGAATCGTTATATGCTGTCATTACAACATCAGTTTGTTCATATGTAAGATCGTCATTGGGGTAGCAACCCTGAAAAATCATAAGCCCTATTGGGATTACCAATATTGCTAAATAGTTAAGGATATTTTTTTTCATGAAATAAATTTAATTAATAAGGTAAAAATTTTATCTGATCAAAAATACAATTTATTGAGACAAATAATCAAAAAATGATAGGCTTTTATTTTTATAAAATTTATTTATCGTGTTTTTTTGATCTGGAGGCGAAATTCAATGTTGCACCTAAAAATAAACTTATGGAAAACTGGTTTATCCTGGCTTGTTTTTCACGATTTCCCAATAAGGGCATAATATAACTGGCATCTATTATATCTTCTGAGGTTTTATAATTAGATATTTGCATTGCTTTTGTTTGTCGCCCGAATGAAAATTGTGTACCGGCAATTAACAAATGTTTTTTTAATGAAAATTTTACTCCACCAGTGGCATGAAACAGGTTTGTAGTTGTACTGTACATACTTGCACTTAAATAATCAACATCCACATCAGAACGACGGAGGCTATTTATATCGGTACGGAAACCCATTAAAAACAAAACATCATCTTTAATTTGCCACTGATAACCCAGCGCAACATTTAAAACAGGTCGTGTTGAGAGTTTATAAGATAGCCAATCTTTATTTTTTAATTTCTCATAAATTATATCAGTAGTAATATCAGTTTTTATTTGGGCATCTACCATATTATATACTCCCGTGCCATTGAAGTATTCAGCAGTGAAATATATTTTAGAATTGTTCAATAATTGATAAGTAGTGCCAATTGCAATAGAAAATGGTAGTTTTAAATTAGTTTGTATTTCACTACCTTTCTGGGAGTCGAAAATATAGTAATCAATCCTGCTATTTTCAGGATCTATAGCCTGATTGTATATTTCTTTTAATTCCTTGCTCACTCTTTCACCAACTGAAAATAATTTTAATGCAGGGAAACTAATATTTATTCCCAGTGTAAACTTATCCTTTTTATAGGTAGCTCCAATTTTTGAAACAACTCTTATATTAGTAAATACTACCGACTCATTTAACTCATTTTCAGCCATCAAGGCTGTATTTGAATCATACAAACTTGTATCCGCATAAAGCGGATAAACAGAAGATGTTAAACGATTATTATATTTAAAAGATAAAAATGACAGATTAACACTAACACCTAAACTAAGGTTATCGGAGTATTTATACCCACCACCAATTCCAACCCAAGTATCTGAATAATAATTATGATAATTAAATACGGTATTAATTCTATTTTTTGATTGGGGGATATCATTTAGCACAAAATCGTCGGAGCCGGAATAGTTTAAGGTCATATTTTCTCTAAGCCTATTGAAGACAGCAAGTTCAAAACTCCACTTTTTGAATGGCGATTTCACTCCATAGGAGAAAAATTGTGGCTGAACATATAAATTTGATGAGACAATACTTTTTCCTTTACCCATCATATCTTTTAATCCATAGGTATTGAAGGTAAAGATACTTGCAGCCACACTAATGTTATTACCTTCTTCAATGTCGACGATACCTGAGGGATTATAAAATATTGAGGCATTACCGGCATCACCACCAACAACTGCTCCCGATAGCAAAGTGGAGATAGAGTTATAACTCTGCGACCAATAATGATTCATGATTTGTGCCTTAATAATGCAAGGCATCAAAAGAAAGAATACTGTAAAATAAGGTATTAATAGTTTGATTTTCACTTTGGCCATTGTAATAATTTTCCAAGGCTAAAGTAGCAAAATTAATCTATTCAATACCTGAAAAATGTTTCATGAATTGAACTCTTTCGTAGGCTGCCGGATTATCAGCGTTCTTTACACTTAGCCTGCCTCTAAACTCGTCAATACTTGTGAAATTCTTGCGATCCATCCAGTTTTCAAGAGTTTCAAGCATACTTCCTATTTCCTTAAAGCCTTTTTTATAAAGTACAGAAGCAACCTGTACAGCTTTTGCTCCTGCAAGAAGTTGCTTAATCATAGCTCTTCCGTCGTGTACACCTGTGGATGCAGCAATGTCGCAATTTATATGATCCGACAACATGGCAACCCATCTCAAAGAAACGGAAAGGTCAGAAGGATTACTAAAAATATATGAAGGTTTTACCTCCATATTTTCTATATCAAAATCCGGTGAGTAAAAACGGTTAAACAAAACAAGTGCGTCGATTCCGGTATATGACAATGAATTTATTGTTCTTGCCAAAGCAGAAAAGTAATAACTAATTTTTAAAGCTACCGGAATTTTAACTGCCTTTTTAATGGTTTTTATTATTTCAAAATAAACAGCCTCATTTTCAGCGCTATCCTTTTGTAAATCAGAAGGTAAAACGAAGACATTAAGTTCTAAACCATCAGCCCCTGCTTTTTCTATCTTCTTGGCAAACTCAATCCATTCGGTATTCGAAACACAGTTAATTGAAGCTATTATTGGAATACTCACTTTACTTTTAGCCTCTTTTACTAAATCCAGATATCTCTCAACATCTGCCTCACGAGTATAATGTTTTATGTAGTCTTCTGCCTCAGGATAGTAATTTCCATATTCATTCTGCATTAAAGTAGAACTTGCTGAATAACTGATTTGCTCCTCAAAAAGCGACTTTAAAACAACAGCTGCAGCTCCGCTATTTTCAATCTGAATTATATTTTCCACCGAGTTCGTTAGCCCGGAACTACCAACAATTAAAGGGTTTTTCAACTTAATACCCATGTAAGTTGTCTCAAGATTTAACATCTGTCAAAGTTTTAAAATGTAAAATGTAAAAATAGTAAATCGTTGTTAATATAATTAGAATAAATTAATTAATAATGATTTTAAATTGTAATATCAGGAGAATATTAGTTTGAAAAAACCATAAAAAAAATATTATAATTTCATTAACATATAACTTATCTGTGAAGATACTCTTTTTTATAATTTTGTCGGAAATTCAATTTATAAATTATGGAAATTATAATAAGTCCTTACGAAAGAATAGGTGAGGGAAATATAAAAAAACTCATTCACTATTTTTATCAGGAATTAAGAAACGACAACATTTTGCGACCCATGTATAAAGAAGATTTAGTTGAAGCCGAGGAGCGCCTGTATTTATTTATGATACAATTTCTGGGCGGACCCAAACATTATAACGACAAACGTGGACTTCCAAAACTTAGACAACGACATATGCAATTCAATATCGATGAAAAGGCAAAAAATAACTGGCTAAAAAATATGAAAACAGCAATTGACAAAACTGACATTCATGAAGCTGACAAACAATATTTATGGGATTATTTTGTCAAGACAGCAAACTTCCTTAAAAACAAATAGTTATAAAACTGATTTTATTCTTAAAAGACCTTTAATAGCAAATCTTTTCGGGCTTAAAATACTTCTTATTGTTAACATAAATTTGTTTATTACTTTTCAAATATTTAATGTTTAATTATCACATAGTGAATAGTTTTACCACTGTAAATTAAACCGCAAACCAAACCAGCACTTTATTATAATAAACTTAGTATATGAGTTTAGATAGGTATGTAATGATTAAAAATTGGTCAGGAAAAAGGCTATTGCTTCCGCTATACTTTCTCCTGTCGGTTTCAATATATGCACAGCCGGGAGTAGTTACGCAACCCAGCGATACTTCTATTTGCGTGGGTTCTTCAGCCTTATTTTCAATAGTTGCAGTAAACACATCAGCTTATCAATGGCAGGAAAATGATGGAGTTGGCTGGTATAATTTAACTGATGATTTCACTTATGTGGATGGGCAGTTTACACCAAACCTCAGCATTAATGATGCTAACATTGGATTGAATAATTACTCTTATCGCTGCATAGTTAGTGATTTAAATAACGATACAGACACTTCTGAAGCAGCATTATTAAAAGTTTATGAACCACCTATCATTACCCTCGACCCAATTAATGAAGTAGTTTGTAAAAATAATGTTGCATTATTTTCGGTGGAAGCCATTAATGGAACTGATTATAAATGGCAGGAATACTCTGGTGTAGGCTGGATAAACCTTAGCAATAATTCTTTTTATAGTGGTACCGATAGTCCCGATTTAAGCATTTTTACAACAACCGGAATGAATGGTTTTAAATATCGATGTATTGTTAAAAATGTGAGTTGCCCCGACACCTCTTCTTCAGCGGAATTGCAGGTAAATCAAACTCCAATAATTTATACTATTGCCGGTGGTGGCGAATATTGTGCAGGCGGTACAGGTGTAGAAATAAATCTCGACGAATCGCAAGTGGGTATTTCATATAACCTTGTAAAAGACTGAATAGAAACGGGTATTGTTAAAGATGGTACAGGGTCTTCTATTAGTTTTGGAATAATAACAGAATCAGGTAATTATACTGCCTTCGCCTACAACCAATTTACAGGATGTACTGTTGAAATGTCTTCCAGCGTTAATGTTATCGAAAATCCATTACCTATGATACTTACCTTGCAGGGTGGTGGTAACATTTGTGAAGGTGAGGAAGGAGAGAACATTTTTCTACTATCTTCAGAAACAGACATAGAATACGCTCTTTACCTTAACGGAAACTATAGTGGTCAAACAATAATTGGAACCGGTTTCGCCATTAGCTTTGGAAAACATAATGAGGAGGGATTATATACTGTAATTGCAACTAACCCAATTACCTCATGTTCAATACAAATGGAAGGAAATGCGCAAATTGTTGTGGAAGAAACACCTGTCGCCTTAGCAGGACCAGATAAGACTATTAATAGTGGAGAGAAAACACAATTAAATGGTGATGCAATAAATGGTTCAGGTGAGTATTTATTCAATTGGTCTCCTGAGTACCTAGTAGATCAAGCTAATGCTAAAAATACCGAAACACAAAAACTTATTAGTTCAGAAACCTTTCTGCTAAATATAATTGATGCACAGTCGGGATGTATTTCTAAACCCGATAGCACAATAGTATATATTAGTGGAGGACACTTATCGGTAAATATAAACTCAAGTGCAACTGAAACATGTATGGGTGATAGTATTTCGCTTTTAGCTATACCTACCGGGGGCAATGGTGACTATGAATTTGAATGGACATCTTATCCAGAGGGGTTTACTTCCGATATTGCTAATCCTTCAATAATAGCAAATTCAAACAGATTGTATATTGTTTCCGTATTGTCTGACAATATGGAAGCTATCGATTCTATTCAAATTACCGTGTTCGACAAACCACAAATATTTGAACTTCAGGGTGGAGGAGAACTATGTGATGGTTACCAGGGTGTAAACATCAAATTAAATAGTTCACAAGATGAAGTAATATATCAAGTGTTTAGAAATGAAAATGATCTGGTAAGTGAAAAAATTGGAAATGGTAACGAAATAGATTTTGGAGAATTTGACGTTAACGGAATTTATACTTCAAAAGCCTACACACTGGAGAATAATTGTAAATCTGACATGCTTGGCTCTGCTGTAATTATAAAAAAGGATCGGGTATTTGCAGATGCAGGGAATGACAAGGTTATTAATTTGTCAGAGGGTACCTCTCTGAATGGCAGCGCAATAGGAGGTTCAGGGAATTATGAGTTTAACTGGTCGCCAGAAACGAAAATCATTAACCCTTCTGATCAATCCCCAAGTACTGTTGAATTATTTCAAAGTACCTTGTTTGAATTAATTGTTACTGATCAAATAAGTAACTGCGACAGCGATAGAAGTAATGTAATTGTATTCGTTGGCGGAGACTTTCCTGTTGACATAGAGTTTATTACACAAAGTGAGAATCTGTGCCCGGGAGAAGAAAAATCGATACTAGCACTGCCAAGTGGAGGAAGCGGCTACTATACATATTATTGGACATCGAATCCTGCAGGTTTTTTTTCATCAGAAAATGAAATCAATGTCAGTCCGACAGAAGATACTTGGTATATAGTTGAAATTAGTGATGGAATTAACTTTACTAAAGATTCATTAGAAATTAAAACACTTCCAGAACCTCAAATTTTCAATCTGTCAGGAGGTGGTGGATATTGCCCTGACGAACAGGGAGTTAATGTTTATCTGGACGGATCGGAATCGGGAACAAATTACTCATTGTATTATAACACTCAACCCTCGGGAACCATATTAGCTGGAACAGGTAACCAATTAAACTTTGGTAAAATGATAACCGAAGGAAACTATTCAGTAAGGGCCAAAAACCAAAATGGCTGTGTATCGTTGATGAGTAATGCTGTTCAGGTTGTTAAAAACAATAAACCTATTAAATATCAATTGTTTGGTGGCGGAACATATTGTGATAACGATCCAACTTTAGGACTTCTTCTGGAATCGTCTCAAATAAATGTTAATTATGAATTATTTAGGGATGCCATCAGCACCGGCAGTATTATTGAAGGAAACGGATTGCCTCTCAGTTTTACTGATATAAGTGAAAATGGTTTATATACGGTTAGTGCTATAAATTCTATCAATGGTTGTTCTGAAAATATGACCGGAGTTATCCCTCTGTTAATAAACCAAATACCGAACATAAGTATTGAAGGAAATAATGAAATTTGCTTTGGCGATACCACCCTTATTACGGCTTATGGAGGAATTACATATATATGGAATACCATACCTCCAATTAATAATTCTCAAATTGAAGTTGCTCCGGAAGTTAGCACAACATATACTGTTATAGCATCAAACAATACAAATTGTAAATCAACAGATAGTATTACAGTAAGTGTAAATGAAAGGCCTGATATTTATTTGGAAAACGATTTGTTATCCAGCTCAATTATTTGTAATCCCTCCGGTTATGCAAACTACGACTTCTATTTTAGTGATGAATTGATTCAGTCGGGAACATCGAATGTACTAATGTACTCCGATTTATCACTTACTAACGACACTATTTCCGTAGTTGCAAGTAATTCGGCTTCATGCACTGATATTGCATCAATTTATTTGGAAACAATTGATATCCCCAATGCTTTTTCTCCTGATGGAGATGGCAGAAATGAAATCTTCCTGGAAGGATTCGACATTAAAGTTTTTAGCAGATGGGGAAAGGAATTATACAGTGGAACTGAGGGATGGGACGGCTATTTCAAAGGAAAAGTTGTTACTCCAGGCACATATTATTATGTACTTTATATCCATGATTATCAAGGAAATATTGTAAACACTAAAAAAGGTAGCGTAACTGTTGTAATTAATTAAAATGAAGAGATTTTATCTGATATTAATAATAATGTTTTTTATTCTGGCCAATATTTTGGCTCAGAACAAAGCCATGTTGACCGCAGATAATTACTTTTCGAAAAGAGACTATGTACAAGCGATAAAACTCTATAAAAAAGCCATCAGGAAATCTGACGAATTTAAAGAACAGAAAAGAATAGCCTACCAGATTGCACTCTCATATTATAATATGAATGATTATAAGTCTTCATTGGAATGGTTTGAAGATGCTTTGGGAAATTCTAACGATAATAGTCAACTTTACCTGCATTACAGCGAAGCCTTATCAATTGAGGGTAAATATGATGAAGCTCTATCATTATTATACAAAATAGAAAATACTTCAACTGACTCTGCCATTGTAAGGCAAAAAATAAAGGGAATAAAGATGTTGGTTAAACAACAAACTGTCGACAGTTTGAATATTACATCCCCTCTTACAGAATTAAATTCTGAATACAGCGATTATGGAATTGCTTATTTCGGAAATAAAATGATTGTATCATCCGCCCGTAATGAAAGTCTAACAGGACGCACTGATGGAAGAACAGGTCAGGGATTTTCAAACCTTTATTATACTACCATTGATTATGAAAATGACCAATGGGAGGAATTGCGAAAAATGTCGGCCAGATTCAATACTAACGAAAATGAAGGCTCATTTACCTTCGACAGTATTAATCAAACAGCATACTGGACAAGGTGCAGTGAAAAAACGGATTTATGTCTGATTTATCTGAGTCATTATAATAAGTTTAATAAAAAATGGTCGAAAGCCGTCAAAGCTTCATTTCAATTATCAAATTATGATTACGGCCATCCTTTTATTGATGAAGAAGGTAAAACTCTATTCTTTACTTCAAATATGAAACCTGGTTCTGGAGGAAAGGATATTTGGAAGATAAGCCGTAAAAAGGATGGTAGTTGGGGAATTCCTGTCAACCTTGGAGATGGAATAAACACTGAGGGAAATGAAGCCTTCCCTTCTATATATGGTGATAGCCTTTTGTTTTTCGCTTCCGATCATAATACACTGGGCCGCTACGATATATTTTTCAGCTTACGCGAAGGATTGGAGTTTAAAAAAGCAACAAATTTGGGCTACCCCATTAACAGTGCCGCCGATGATTATGGATTATTGCTCGACAAAAGCGGTAAAAATGGTTGGTTTTGCTCAGATAGAAATCTGGAAACATCAGATGATATATATAGTTTTAGAGGATTCCCTATTAAAATAGTAGTAGAAGGGAAAGTATTACATGAACCTGATAACAGCCCTATAGCAAATGCCAGCATTACTTTTACTGATTTGCAAGGTAAAACAGATAGTATAAAAACTGATAAAAATGGTGATTACTTATTGTATTTAAATGCCTTCGATAACTTCCGCTTAAGCGCATCAAAAAATGATTATTATACTGATTACAAAACTGTTAACACAAAAGATAAAGATGTATTGTCGGCTCCCCCACCACAATTACATCTCGACTTTTATTTGTCGAAAACAGTTTATCCATGTGCCATAAAAGGGTTTATCAGCAATAAAGAAAACTCAAAGCCAATGGGAAATGTAAAGGTGGAAATATATAATGAAGGAGGTTTCTCCAACTGGACATATTCTGATGCAGAAGGAAATTATAAGTTCGATGGATTAAAACCTAATACTATTTATACTATCAGAACTTCAAAATATGAATACTTCTCAGAATCAAGGGTTTGCAACCTGCCTAAAATTAATGAAGCAAAGGTATTCTTTAAAGGAAACGGATATGATATGGATTTTGAACTAATGAAAATCCAAACTAAAAGTGAAATTATACTTAGCAATATTTATTACGACTTTAACAAATCAAATCTGAGGGAAACATCTAAAATTGAACTCAACAAACTAGCATCTATGCTAAGGGAAACTCCTGCAGTAGTAGTGCAGATAAGTGCCCATACTGATGAAATTGGAAGTGATTCCTATAACTTAAAATTATCGGCTGCAAGAGCACAATCAGTGGTTGATTATCTTGTAAGTAAAGGCATTGCCAGGGACAGATTAATAGCAAAAGGTTATGGAGAGAGCAGATTACTTATAAAAAAGGCAAGGACAGATGACCAACATCAGGCCAACAGAAGAACAACTTTTAAAGTAATTGAAATTTTGGGTAGTAGTTCTGAAGTCCAGGATACTGAAGAAAAGGGGAATATTATAGAAACCGAACCCCACACCACTACAAAAATGGGCTTGGCATACAGAGTTCAAATAAATAGTAGTTCAAATCAAATTAATTTAAACACTTCATTTACCAGTGTTTATAATAGTATTGATAGAGTTAAGGTTTATGAAACCAAAAATTATGATCTGTTTAAATATGAGGTTGGAGAAGTGAAAACTTTCAAAGAAGCAAAGGCGCTTAAAACGAAATTACAAAGAATTGGTTATAAAGATTGTTTCATCACAGCATATATAGATGGAGAAAAGATTGCTGTTTCAAAGGCACTAAAAATTGAATAAAAGGTTGAAAAATTATAAAATACATATCGTCTTTTGGATTTTACTTTTGCAAATGCCATTTGTAAATGCTCAATCAGATTTATTGTTCAATAACTCTGGAATAAATGCACAGGCTTTTAACCCGGCTTCCAATGAGAATAATAATTCATTAAATGCCTATTTTGGTGTACACCAGCAATGGGTTGGATGGGAAGATGCACCGAATATGCAATGGCTTCACGCATCAACTTTCTTCGACAGATCTAATATGGGCGTTTCTTTAAATATTAATAATCAAAGTGTTGGAGCAGAACTAACTCAAAACATTAAGGTGGGTTACTCCTATCGAATTTACGTAAATGGCGGACATCAGTTGAGTTTTGGACTAGCCGGAGGTTTATACTTTAGAAAACTGGATTTTACCAAACTTCACTTTGAAGAAGATGAACAATCGATACCTCTTTCCGATGAAAGGCGAACCTATGCCGATTTTGATTTTGGATTTGAATATGTTTATAATAATTTGAAAATTGGAATCTCAAGCAATCATATTACGGTAAATAATAAACATGCAACAGTTTTTAAAATACCAATACAAAATCACGTTTATGCACGATATAATTTTGATGTTGGCAATGATATAATCCTCACACCCGGA
The DNA here is from genome assembly GCA_002869365.1 of Marinilabiliales bacterium. Lineage (GTDB taxonomy): Bacteria > Bacteroidota > Bacteroidia > Bacteroidales > F082 > BM524. The sequence continues at coordinate 18,571 of PKTA01000183.1, forward strand.
ATTGCTTATCACAGAAATGCAAGCATTGATATATACGAGATTTCGGTAGATATGCGTTACAAAGAAATTTTTAATGCCGGAATTGTTTATCGTCACTCTACATCATTGATTTTTCGAGCAGGAATTCGAATTAGTGATGTATTCGATATATATTATGCCTACGATTTGGGAGCTGGTGAGTTCAGAAACTATAACTCGGGCAGCCATGAAATTATTTTAAGGGGAAAATTCTTACGCAAACCTAGGAATTTGAATTCCCCCAGATTTATGGACTAAGTTATAATTCACCATTTTTGTTTTTTGAAATAATCATTGGATAAACAAAATATATTCTATTAAGCATTACTATTTCATATGATCCTTTTAACCTAAGAATAAATCCTCTTATCATCTTAAATGTCAATATTTTAATGCCCAATATCAAAAAGTCTAAAAAAATTATAAAAATGTATTGTCGAAAGAAATAATCTAGTATATTTGCACCCTCATTTTTAACAAATGATGCCCGCGGATGTGGCGTAATTGGTAGCCGCGCTAGACTTAGGATCTAGTGCCGAGAGGCGTGGGGGTTCGAGTCCCTTCATCCGCACAGAGTAAGGAGGAATGGACGAGAAGTTTATCCCGATTATATCGGGAAGTCCCTTCATCCGCACAAAAAAGAAGTAACAATATGGAAACAAAACTTCCATGAAAATTTTAAAACCGATGGCAAACCAAGTTTGCCATTTATTTTTTAAATTAGTTGCAACAAATAACCATGAGTAATTTTGCACCATTAAAACAATTAATTTCAATTGAACATTAAAAAAAGGGTGTATTTTCAATAAATAAATATTCTGACATGAACGTAACTCAAGAATCAACAGGTGATTTAACAGCAATTATTAAACTTTCTCTTAAAGAAGAAGACTATAAGGAAAAGGTTGATAATCAATTAAAAGATTATAGAAAAAAAGCCAATATGCCCGGTTTTCGTCAGGGAAAAGTACCTATGGGCATGATTAAAAAAATGTACGGCAACACCGTAATGGTAGAAGAAGTTAACAAACTTGTTTCTGAGGGCTTAAATAATTACATAGTAGAAAATAAAATCAATGTTTTAGGCTATCCTCTTCCAAACGAAGAGAAGAGCAAACAAATCAATTTTGATACTCAAAGTGATTTTGATTTCTATTTCGATATAGCTATGTCACCTGAGGTTGATATTGAATTAAACGATAAAATATCAGTTCCTTATTATAATATCAAGATTGAAAAAGAAATGCTTGATAATGCAATTAAGGATGTTAAAGTGAGATTTGGAGAAGAAGAGTATCCTGAAACTGCTGAAGAAGAACATTCACTTCAGGGTAAGTTCACTCAACTTGATGAAGAAGGAAATGTAATAGAAGGAGGTGTTGAAAATACTTCATTCTTCAATATTTCAGATATTAAGCTGAAAACTATAATTAGCAAGTTTACGGGCAAGAAAATCGACGATAAAATTGTTTTCAACCCTATGAAAGCCTTTAAAGATGAGCATAAAGTTCAGCATCTACTAGGCTTAGGTCATGAAGAAAATGATGCCGTTAATAGTGATTATGAGTTTACAATAAATAAGATAATCCTTGTTAAAGAGGCTGAAATTAATGAAGACTTATTTAAAAAGGTTTATCCTAACGACGATATTAAAACAGAGGAGGAATTCACTGCTAAATTGAAAGAGGAGTTAAGCAAACATTATAGCCGTGATACCGACCGTCAGTTTTTAGCAGATACTATCAATAAACTTATTGATCTTGCAGATGTTAGTCTTCCTGATGAGTTTTTGAAAAGATGGTTACTTGAGAGCAACCAGGGCAAAATAACTCAGGAGCAAATTGATACTCAGTATGATAGTTATGCCAAAACGATGAAATGGCAGATTATAGAGTCGAAAATAATGGAGACTCATGGTGAGAAAGTTAAAGTTGAAGACGAAGAAGTAAGAGACAAAGTAAGATCATATTTCACTCAAATGGGAAATATGGGAGCCATGGGCGATCAGGTAGAAGGTATAATCGACAATGTTTTAGCTAATAAAGAAGAAAGTCAACGTATTTATAACGATATACTTGATGAAAAATATATTACACTTTTCAAAGAGAACATCAAGTTTAAAGAAAAAGAAGTAGATTCGAAGAAATTTTCGGAGATTGTTTCAAACACTAAATAAATTTGATATGAATAGCAGTAAAGAATTCAGAAACTACGCAGTTAAAGAGCATGGTATTAGCAGTTTAACTCTTGATAAATACAGTTCCGTTTACGGAAACTACATATCCCCTACCATCATCGAAGAACGTCAGATGAACGTTGCTCAAATGGATGTTTTCTCTCGTTTAATGATGGATAGAATTATATTTCTTGGAGTACCAATCGACGATTATGTATCGAATATTATTCAGGCACAATTACTTTTTCTTGAATCCATAGATGCAAAACGCGACATTCAAATATATCTTAATACTCCCGGTGGATCTGTTTATGCAGGACTGGGAATTTACGATACTATGCAATATATAACTCCTGACATCGCAACAATATGTACAGGAATGGCAGCATCAATGGGCGCTGTTTTATTATGTGCAGGTACTGAAGGAAAACGTACTGCTTTAAAACATGGTAGGGTATTAATTCACCAACCAATGGGTGGTGCTCAGGGACAAGCCTCTGATATTGAAATTACAGCAAGAGAAATTCAGAAACTTAAAAAAGAACTTTACGAAATCATTGCAAATCACTCAAAGCAAACCTATAAGAAAATATGGGCTGATGCCGACCGTGATTATTGGATGACTGCTGAGGAAGCCAAGAAATATGGAATGATAGACGAAGTTCTTATAAAGCATAAACAATAGTTTAACAAAGCACAACAGCATGGCAAAGAAGAAGGAAGACGAATATTGCGCTTTTTGCGGCAGAAAAAAAACCGAAACCGAATTATTGGTTACAGGTATTCATGCCCAAATTTGTAATAATTGTATCGAACAAGCCAACCTTATTCTGAAAGAAGAACTTAAAGGCTCTTTTGATGTTAATGACTTCTCCACAGAAATTAAAAAACCTGTGGAAATCAAGAATTTCCTTGATCAATACGTAATCGGTCAGGAAGAGGCAAAACGCGTTATTTCTGTTGCTGTGTACAATCATTATAAGAGAATTACTCAGGAAACTGATGAGAATGAGGTTGAAATAGAAAAGTCGAATATAGTATTGGTTGGCGAAACCGGAACCGGCAAAACATTAATTGCCAGAACTATAGCCAAAATGCTCAATGTTCCTTTCGCCATTGCTGATGCTACAGTTATTACTGAAGCCGGCTATGTAGGAGAAGATGTAGAAACTATACTCACAAAACTTCTCCAGGCTGCCGATTATGATGTTGAAGCTGCAGAAAGAGGAATAGTTTTTATTGACGAGATAGATAAGATAGCACGTAAGAGTGATAATCCTTCAATAACACGTGATGTTTCAGGCGAAGGAGTTCAACAGGCTTTATTGAAACTGCTGGAAGGAACTAATGTTAGCGTTCCTCCCCAGGGTGGACGTAAACATCCTGAACAAAAACTTATTACAGTAAATACAAAAGACATTCTATTTATTGCCGGTGGAGCATTTCAGGGAATTGAAAGATCAATAGCTTCACGCATGAGAACAAACGTTGTTGGTTACTCTTTTGCCGGCGTTAATGACCAAAATATTGACAAAGACAATCTGTTAAAATACATTTCTCCTGCCGACCTTAAAAAATTCGGTTTAATACCTGAAATTGTAGGTCGTCTTCCTATTTTGAGTTATTTAAATCCTTTGGATGCACATGCCTTAAAAAGAATACTCACCGAACCAAAAAATGCTATTGTAAAGCAGTTCACAAAACTGTTTGATATGGATGAAATAGAATTAAATTTCACCGACAAGGCACTTGATTATGTGGTAGAGAAAACTATTGATTTTAAGTTGGGAGCCAGAGGTTTACGCTCGATTATTGAGGCTATTCTTATGGATGCTATGTTTGAATTACCTTCTGATAGTAAATCAAAAAAACTTACCATTACTCCGGCTTATGCCAAGAAGAAATTCGACAAAAACAGTCTGTCAAAGTTACGAGTAGCTTAATACCTTTATTATTTTAAAGATGAATATCTTCAGTTTATAAATACTTTAAAATTTGTTTAATTATTAAAAATTTATTTTCCTTAACCTGGAATCAATTTTTAAACTTTATTGTAATTTTAGATTATAATTTTGCCCGAATAATTCCGTTATTTGCTCAATGAAATGGTATTTAATCATCATATTGCTATTAATTTATTATGCCGGTATTTCGCAAAATACTGACCATAAGGTTGTTAACGCGATAGTAATAGACGGCGATACGATACCTGATGTAACCCTCGATGAGGTAGAAGTTCTCCTTTTAAAATATCCTAAAAGCAAAAGAGGAAAACGAAGACTTACCAGATATGTAAAAAATGTAAAAAAAGTATTACCCTACGCCAAACTAGCCGGAGCAAAATTACGTGAGTATGAAGTTATTTTAAAAAATGCTGAAAGCGACAAGCAAAGGCGAAAAATAATGAAACAAGCCGAAAAGGAAATTAATGAGGAATACGGTGACAAACTTAAAGATCTTACATTTTCGCAAGGCTTCATACTTATTAAGTTAATCGACAGGGAAACAGGAAACTCCTCCTATGAACTTGTGCAGGAATTAAGGGGGAAGTTTACTGCATTTTTTTATCAAACATTTGCAAGACTATGGGGTTATAATTTAAAAGTAAAATACGATCCCAATGGTGAAGACAGACAACTGGAAGTTATTGTAAGGCTAATTGAATTAGGAAAACTATAATTGCTCTTTTGTGGAATTATGAATTATTGGAAAATTAATTTGGGTTACCAATATTTATATGTTTAATGATTATTTTCCCCTGCCCTGAATAACTATTAAAACAGTATAAATCATTATTTTAAAGTCCATTGCCAGCGACATATTTTCGATATAAAGTATATCATATTTCAAACGCTCAACCATTTCATCGAGGTCGGAAGCATATCCCCACTTAACTTGTCCCCAGGAAGTTATTCCGGGCTTTACCTTCATTAAAAGACGGTAGTGAGGTGCGCGTTTAAGCAACTGATCAATATAAAACTGACGTTCCGGCCTAGGGCCAACCAACGACATCTGTCCTTTCAGGACTGTAAAAAACTGTGGTATTTCGTCTAATCTAACTTTTCTGATAAATTTACCGAAAGGTGTAATTCTTGGATCATCGTCGGAGGACAATTGCGGGCCAAATTTTTCAGCATCCTCATACATCGATCTGAATTTATACATCATAAAAGTCTTTCCCCTTCTCCCAACCCTTTCCTGAGCAAAAAGTATCGACCCTGGCGAGGATAAACGCACACCTACTGCTGTGAAAATATAGAAAGGAGTAAGAATAATAATTGCAAATATAGATGCTAAAACATCTATCAAACGCTTCAGAGATTGTTGCCACGCAGGCATCAAATCTGGAGAAATTTCTATTAAAGGTGTATGGAAAATACCTGAAACTTTTACGGTACCAAATACTATATCCTGCATTAATGGTATCACCTTAATGATAATATTAGCCTCTTCAAGTTCAATAATTATACGTTCTACTGTATCTATCTCCGATCTTTCAATGGCAATTATAACCTCTTCAACCTTATACTCCTGAATTATCTGATTTAGAGTATTATACGATCCCAAATGAGGGATAAACTTACCAATTTTAAAATGTTTTCTATCGTGAACATTTACAAAACCAACAAACTTATTACCCGACTTAATCTCTTGATTATTTATGTCGTTATACGTTTTTAAAGCATTTCCATTGCTACCAATAATTACAGTATTAAATCCCATTTTGCCCGTATGAATTCCTCTTACAGTAATGGTAGTTAATATTAATCTAAAGGTATACGTTAGCATAAAATGCAGTCCGAACAAAGTTATAAACGACTGATAATATGATTTATATGTTAAAATAACATCATCCAGGATAAGTACAAAGAAAATTATTGTAACTCCTATCAGGGTAATAATAAGTGTTTGTCCTAGTTCTTTTAAACGTGCTTTTCTAAAAATTCTGCGATAAGCACCTATCATCACATACAGCATCAGCCACATTAATGGAACTAATATTATTCCAAGCCAGAACTGACGGTCATCGAGAATAAGATCGAGATGATGAATAAGATCGGGTACCTCCCATTGCTTTCTAAAAAAATAGAACAAACTCCAGGCTAAAAGGGCTGCAAGCCAATCTAAAACAACATACTTAGTTACCTGTAGTCTTCTGTTCATATTAATTATTATCTCTGTATATCAATTTAATATTATCCAAATATATATTTGCCAACTCACTATCTGATTCAATATTGGCTTCAAATAAAATTTTAAAGTCGATTGCATTTGAATACTGACTAACGGTTGGTGTAAGGTTTATATATATATGATTCCATTCATCAGAATGGTTAAGTACAACCAATGGTTTTGCTTCGTATCCACCCAGGTAATGCACGAGCAATCCAACGGTTACGTAGGTATCAGTTTTAAAATCCAATTCCAATAAAACCGGAGATTCTAATCCAGGCAATTCATAAGCATAAAATGACCATCCATTGTAATAAGACCTATCTTTTGTCAAATTTATTTGGCCTGAATACTTTGAGTTTGCACTAAGGAAGGCCTCCGGATTATTAATGGGGCTGGTAATTACAAGACTTGTATCACTATTTTGTGTTTCTTCCATGGTTAGATTTCCATTTTCAAAATTCTCTATCCATGGGAAGGAAACGTTATTATAGTATGTAAAAGTAAGGTTATTGAGCTTTTGAACACTATCGGGATAAAATTCAAAATTCTCAAAAACAATTGGTTTATACATAGGATAAGGTGCTCTGGTACTGGAGATTCCGTTAACTTTTATGCCTGGTCTTATTTCCACCTTATGCTTACCTTCATATAGTAGAGGAAATTTGGCTGGTAGTTCAAAAACACCCATTTGCTGGTCATCAACATATATCCAAAGATCGACAATTTCGTGAGAATTTTCTCCCTGCGTAGAGTTATCGGTTACAAAAAATACAGTATCTATTTGCAAATATGCAGGTACTGTAATGTCTCCTTCAAATTTATTACATGAAGAAAGTATAATACCAAAACTTATCAGTATTAAAAATAAAAAACGTATTAAAAGTAAATTTCTTATCAATCGTAAAACCAGTTTTATCATCTAACGAGGAAAATTTAATCTTATTGCAAATGTTAATATTTTATTAAATATTATTTGAATTTGAATAGATTTTTTCGAGGACTTTTTGAGCTACATCAAGCGCCATATACCCGTCTTGAATTGAAACAGGAGGTGTTAGATTATTTACAACAGAGTTCATAAAACTTTTCAGTTCTTCTACAATTGCATTTATTTCTTTCACTTCGGGTTTATTGAAAATAATTTGTCTCTTCTTTTTATTTTCCCCCAGGTCGAGTATCATTGCAAACGGATCTTCTGGAATTTCATCCAACTCATTCATTTTCACTACTTCTGCAACTTTCTCAAGGAAGTCAACCGTTATATAGGCATCTCTTTGGAAGAAACGTGTTTTTCGCATATTTTTTAAAGAGATTCTGCTTGCTGTTAAATTGGCAACCGCACCATTATCAAATTCAAGCCTGGCATTTGCAATATCAGGAGTGTCGGAAACAACATTTACTCCACTTGCATGGACTTTACGTAAATTGGATTTTACAACACTTAACACTATATCGATATCGTGAATCATCAAGTCTAACACAACAGGAACATCTGTTCCACGGGGATTAAATTCTGCCAAACGATGTGATTCTATGAACATCGGATCATTAATTTCATCCTTAGCAGCGGTAAATGCAGGATTAAATCTCTCAACGTGTCCAACCTGAACTTTCACTCCTGCTTCTTCAGCAAGAACAATCAATTTTCGAGCCTCTTCCGGTGTTGTTACAACAGGTTTTTCAATAAAAACATGCTTCGACTTTTTTATAGCGGCTGCAGCGCAATCGTAATGCGATACTGTAGGAGTTACTATATCAACAACATCGCATTCATTTATTAATGCTTCGGTACTTTCAAAACTTTTTAAACCCAGTTCCTGAGAAACTTTTACAGCATTTTCTTTATCTGGATCATAAAATCCAACCAATTGATATTCTGGTATTTGCTTAATACATTTTATATGAATTTTACCCAAATGACCAGCACCTAAAACTCCTATTTTTAACATACTCAAAAATTTTGCGCAAAGGTAATTTTTTATGCCATCAATATTATTAATTTAGCCGAATAATAGTTAGAATTTAAGATTTTTTTTTAATGGTAGATACTTATAAGCATAAAGGAATGCGTCAGAAGTTGGTTAACAGCATTCGGGAGAAAGGTATTAAAGACGAGAGAGTATTATCTGCCATAAATAATATCCCCAGGCATTTATTTTTAGATTCCTCATTTTTGGAATTTGCTTATGATGACAAACCATTTCCCATAGGTTCAGGACAAACCATTTCACAACCCTATACTGTTGCCTTTCAATCGGAATTATTGGAAATTGAAAAGGGGCTTAAGGTGCTGGAAATAGGTACAGGATCAGGATATCAGGCGTGTGTACTGGAAGAAATGGGAGCAAAAGTTTTTAGTGTTGAGAGGCAAAAAAAGTTGTTTATCAAAACAAAAGCATTCTTAAAAAAGATAGGCTATCAGTCGAAAATATTCTATGGTGACGGAAATAAAGGGCTTCCTACTTTTGCTCCTTTCGACAGAATTTTGATAACTGCGGCTGCCCCTCAAATTGCTGATGACCTTCTTGATCAATTGAAAGTTGGAGGAATAATGGTTGTACCTTTCGGAGACGGCAATGTACAGTCAATGATTAAAATTACTAAAGGAAAAAATGGAGAACTTAAAAAGGAGGACTTTGGCCATTTTAGTTTTGTTCCTTTGTTAAAAAATAAGGCAAACGATTAATTCTAAGAGGATGATAATTGGAATTGGTGGAGTTAGCAATGCCGGAAAATCATTTTTGGCAAATATGATAAAAATTGATCTTGAAAAGAAGTATAAAATTAAGATTCTTTGCCAGGATGATTTTATAAAACCCGAATCAAAAATTCCTAAAATTAATGGATTAACAGATTGGGAACACCCATCCTCCATTAACCACGATATGTATTATCAGGCAATAATAAGAGAAGCGAAAAACAACGACATCCTAATATCGGAGGGATTATTTGCCTTTTATAGTGATAAACTCACCGCCCTTTACGATAAGAATATATTCTTATATATTGATAAAGAAACTTTTATAAATCGCAAAAAGGATGATTTGAGATGGGGCAAAGTACCAGATTGGTATATCCAACATATTTGGGACTCATATTTAAGATACGGAAAGGCAAACAACATTCCCGGAATAAAAAAAATTGATGCATCAAAACAATTTGACCTAAGCGAAATCATCAACTATATTGCATTGTAACATTATTTTAACAATTAGAAATTATTATTACTTAATTTTGCAATTGTTATGGAATATATAAACAACTATTTTATTGCATTGTGGGAACTTACCACAGATATGGCTCCCTATCTGCTTTTAGGATTTCTTTTCGCCGGATTACTGAAAGTATTTTTGCCTGCTAATATAATGAATAAATACCTGGGCAACAGCAGTTTTAAGTCGGTTGTTAATGCCAGTATTCTTGGAGTTCCTCTTCCATTATGTTCATGTGGTGTATTACCTGCAGGCATAAGTTTGTATAAAAACGGAGCATCAAAAGGGTCCTCGGTATCATTTCTAATTTCTACTCCCCAAACCGGTGTTGATTCTATATTGGTTACCTGGTCGATGTTGGGATTACCTCTAGCAATAATACGTCCTATAGCCGCATTTGTTACAGGTATTAGCGGTGGTGTTATAGCAAATAAGTTTGATACTAAAGCCGAAAGAGAAGCTGAAGCGGAAAAAAGAAAGAAAACAAATACTGTGAAACCAAAAAAAACCCTGGGAACAGTTTTGCATTATGCGTTTGTAGAGATGGTGATGGATATTGCTAAATGGCTGATTATAGGCCTTTTAATAGCAGCATTAATTTCAGTATTAGTCCCTGATAATTTCTTTACCGATTTTCATCTGGACGGAATATTAGGCATGCTGGTGATGCTGGTTGTAAGTATTCCACTTTATGTTTGTGCTACTTCTTCAGTACCCATAGCAGCAGTACTTTTGTTAAAAGGAATTTCCCCTGGAGCACTTTTGGTTTTCCTCATGGCAGGCCCGGCAACTAATGCTGCAACTATAACTGTAGTTGGCAAAAATTTAGGCAGGAAAACTCTTATAGTATACCTCTCAACAATAATTGTAGGATCTCTTTTATTTGGATTTATAATAGATACATTTTTACCCGGAGCATGGTTTTTTCCTCTTTCTTCAATGGGTACTCATGAGCACGGATTACTTCCTCATTGGTTTAATGTGTTAAGTTCGGTGGCTTTAATAGCCTTTTTATTAAATGTTTATATAACTAAGATTATGGATTGGTTTAAGAAAAAGAAAAGAAAAACAGAAAATGAATCAGGCTTAAGTTTAAATATTCCTTCTATGACGATAGGTGTGGAGGGCATGACATGTGAAATGTGCAAAGCCAAAGTAGAAAAGGGTTTGGGGAGTATGGATAATATTAAGTATGCTGTTGCAAACCCTCAAACCAATAAGGTTGAAATATATGGTGATGACACTAAGATCGACTCGATTAAAAAGAAAATCGAAGATTTAGGTTATAATTTTACCGGAATTGATGAGAAATAAAACTTGTATAGATATCATTCAGCATAATAATCCTTTACAAAAGTCTGTTCCTGCATAGGAGGTCTTACATATCCTTTATTATGGTTTCTTTGTGGAAGTTCTATGGGTTCCGGAGTTAAGTCTTTGTAATCAATCATAGATAAAATATGTTGAATAGTATTCAACCGCGCTTTCTTTTTACTATCGGCATCCACTACATACCATGTTGACAGTTTGGTATCGGTATAGGCTAGCATTTCGTCTTTTGCTTTGGAATATTCCACCCATTTCTCCCTCGATTTCAAATCCATATCGCTTAATTTCCATCTTTTGGTAGGATCCTGCAATCTGGCTTGAAACCTTTGTTCCTGTTCCTCTTCACTAACTGAAAACCAGTATTTAAGGAGAATAATACCTGATCTAATCAACATACGTTCAAAATTAGGACAAGAACGTAAGAATTCCCAGTATTCTTCATCTGTACAAAAACCCATTACGCGCTCTACTCCTGCCCTGTTATACCAGGACCGGTCGAAAAGCACTATTTCACCAGCAGAAGGTAATTGAGAAACATATCTTTGAAAATACCATTGTGTTTTTTCTTTTTCTGTTGGAGTTCCAAGAGCCACAACTCTTGCTATCCTGGGATTCAACTTTTCTGTAATCCGCTTTATAACTCCGCCTTTGCCCGCTGCATCCCTACCTTCAAAAATAATAACAACTTTAAGTTTTTTTGCCTTAACCCATTCCTGTAGTTTTATTAATTCTACCTGAAGCCGCTCCAGCTCCTGCTCATAAAAAGTTTTTTTAAGACTCCCGTCATCTTTCCAATGTTCCGAATCTGTCATAATTTCCTTAATATTTAGTGTTCTCTCCTTGAATTATCATCTTCTTTACAATATAATCTCCGGCAGTTTGAAAAACTAACATATAAACACCACTTTCTCTTAAACCACTATCAATGCTTAAATTAGATCCTTCCAACTGCTTACCAGAAATAAATTTAGAATACAATAATGAGCCTCTCAAATCATAAATTTTCAAATCAACATCAGATACTGTTTCCTTAAAGTTGAGTAAAAATTTACCATCATTAGGATTAGGTAACACACTGATTATATCTTTTAAATTTGCCTTTTGTTCGGGTACCGAAATTTCACAAACATTAAAATCAAATATTATTGTTATCTCACTGCTATCTACACAACCGGTATTCCCGTTGGTAACTACAACATCATGAGTTTGAAAATCAATCCAACTACCAGTTGTTGAAACAGTTAAGAAACGATCCTCATAATTATCCGACTTCCAAAAATATGTACTGGTTAGTGGATCCGAATCAAAACCTGCATCAAGAGTAACGGTATCTCTTACGCAAACATTTATGGTATCTCCCCCTCCATAAGGTGGATACTGACTTGGCATTAAATCCACAACAGGTAATGGATTTACCTGAACAGAGACTTCTCCATCAAACTCGTTTCCGAACTGATCCTCCAAATGCAACAAATAAGTTGTGTTAACAGTTGGACTAACGGTAAAACTACTTTCAGTTGAGGAGAAGCCAGCAGGGACTGAAGTCCAGTCGAAAATATAACCACCGCCACCCCCTGATGCAATAGCACTTATTTCTGTTGATTCACCTAAGCAAATAGCTTCCGGACTTGCGTTAGGAGTTGCACTAAGTACATCTGAGGAAACAATAACAAACATATCATCAGTTTCACTCATACATTGTGAACTATTATCTGTTACAAGCAATGTAAACTTTGTTGTTTGTGGTAATAATAAAGTAGTAGGATTCGCAATATTATTTTGTTCTAACCAACTTGCAGGTTCCCATTGATAACTATAATTACCACTACCACGTGAGGCATTTCCACTTAGTGTTGCAGTATTTCCAAGATCTATATCAATATCCGTTCCCGCATCTGCTAATGGAGTTGGGTACACTAATACATTAACACTAGACTCCAGGGTTGTAAAGCCATCGGTAACTTCTACATAATAAGTAATACTTTCTGTTGGATAATCGGAAGGATTTTGCTGTGTAGAGGTAAATCCAACCGGGTCGGATGACCAATCATAAGTATAATTTCCGGAACCACCTTCAGGCATAGCACTCAGGTTTATCAATTCACCTTTACATACTTCGTTCTTATCAACTGTGGCATTAAGC
>PKTA01000087.1 GCA_002869365.1 Marinilabiliales bacterium
AGATATGTTTTTACACTCGATTCGCCTCTGAAGTTTTTTGCACTATTGTAAAACCTTACAAAAACCTCTAAACCAACATCTTCAACTTCTGCTACATTACCTAGCATTCCTCTTACAACCGAAGCAATATCACTTTTGTATCTGTTTACAATCGATGCAAATGCCAGCGTATTCTGTCTGGCAGTGAGTTCTACTAATTCCTCATCGCTATATTTTGAAAAATCCCTGGCCAAAGCTTTTAATGTGTTTGACAAACTAATTTATAAATTTATTCCCTTGATAATAAAAAAAAATTGCCCCAATATAAAATCAGGGCAATTTTTTTGTCAGATATAATTTCTATTAAAACTTAGGAATTCTGCCCGGTGTATAAGGTGCATTCAATTTATCAAGTTCTGTTTCCAACTTTTTTAGTGATGCATCTATTTCCTTTAATTCATTTAATACCGGAGGAAATTCTTCCATAAGTATATCATAATTCTGTAATTGTGTTTTTGTAGGTGCCGAAGTTGATGCCCATGATACGTAGGCGATATTTCCAAACCTGTTGCTTAAAGGCATTTTTTCAGGTGGTACTTCTTCCCAACTTGCTTTTGCAGGTGTGCCTTCAAACATAAATTCGATATCTTTCAACTGCTGACTAATATCGTTAGCCTTATTTATCAGTTCCACATTAGCCTTTGGCGATTGTTGTATGGCTTGTTGTATGTAGGCAGTTTTCTTTTCAAGGCTTTCAAAATAATCCTGAGTACCGCTGGTAACTCTCCATAAATCAATAACCTTTGTGTAGAACTCATCCAGGGCTTTTTTGTCTTTTGCCGGTAAAGTAGTGTTATTAAGAACTTTGGCTTCAAATTCAACAGGTCCTGCTAGTGGCGTAAGTTCTCCATTATGGAACATCGACATTTCAACAGTATAATTACCAGGTAAGGCTCTGAAACTGCTGCCTGCATTTTTTGTCGGGTTGAATTTATCATTTCTTAAATTAACTGGTCCCGGACTTTGGTATCTTAAATCCCAGTTTGCTCTGTGAATGCCTTTGGAAGCATTTTTGTAAAAAGTTCTAACAACATCGCCCGCCGAGTTTTTAATGTCGAACTTCAGCCATGGACCTCTTTCAGCAGCCTCTTTGTCGAGAGTTTCTTTGTCTGGTTGAGGAATTGGTTCTCCATTCTTAAATAATTCTTTTTCCTTTTTTAGTCTTTCCGACTTTAAACTTTTTGGTACATCCTTTATATAGTATGTAAATGTTGCACCAAACTTAGGATTTTTAGCCTGATAAATTGCCGATCCTGTTCCATATCTGCTGCCTTCTTCAACATACATTAAAGCATCTTTAACAGGAAATAATATTGCATCTTCATTTTTCAATTTTTCTGCACTTAATTCCCTTAGTGGAGAATAGTCATCTAAAACATAGAATCCTCTTCCAAAAGTAGCAATTACCAAATCTTTTTCCCTTTCCTGTACTACAATATCTCTAACTGCCACATCCGGCAAACCGGAAGCAAACTTAGTCCACTCTTGTCCGCCATCAAGGCTGAAATAGAAACTGAATTCGGTACCAATAAATAATAAATCCTTATTTACAGGATCCTGAAGTATGCTGTGAACACTACCGTTTTCAGGTAAGTTTGATGATATTGATTCCCATGTTTTTCCCTTATCAGTACTTTTTAAAACATAAGGTTTGAAATCGTCACTTTTGGTATTATTGAAAGTTGCATATACTACATTCTCATCAAATGAAGAGGCGTAGATATCTGATACATAAGTATATTCAGGAATATCGGGGAAGGATGTTGTTTTAGTCCAATTTTCACCATCGTCTTCTGTAATTTGAATTACACCGTCATCAGTTCCAACATATAGTAAGCCTTCTTTTACAGGTGATTCAGCAAGAGAAACTATTGTTCCCCATTGTGAAGTTGACACATCTTTAGCAACTGCATCAGCTGGCCAGTATTTTCCCATCACCTTAAACTGGTTACGGTCTTCATCTCTCGTAAGGTCACCACTAATGGCCGTCCATGAGTTTCCTCTGTCATCGCTTTTAAACAATTTATTGGCTCCAATATAAAGTGTAGTCTCATTGTATTTGCTTAAAATAAAAGGAGCATCCCAATTCCAGCGGTAGGTAAGCTCGTCTTTTTGAGGAACAGGTTTTACTTTAATTTTTTCACCCGATTTCCTGTCGTAACGATAAATATTTCCATATTGATAAGCAGAATAAACAATATCAGGGTTGGATTCTTCGCTGGCTTGCCAGAAACCGTCGCCACCCAATGTTACTATCCACTCATCGCTGGTAACTCCACCACTATTTATATTTCTTGAAGGACCTCCAAGACTGTTATTGTCCTGAGTTCCGCCATAAATCCAATAAAAAGGTTGAGTATTGTCAACATTAACTCTATAAAACTGAGTTACGGGCAGGTTGCCTTTAAAAAAGTAAGTTTTCCCGGAGTCGAAACTTTCATAAACACCACCATCACCGCCAATCATAAAGTGTGATGGTTGTTCAGGGTCGATCCAAATAGCATGGTCATCAACATGACGTTTATTATTGCCAATATTTTTCCAGGTTTTTCCACCATCAGTAGTGTATTTCGACCATGTATCCATACTGTAAACTTTATCCTGATCAACAGGATCGCAAACAAGTTCTGTATAATACTGACCGCTACTGTTGTAGTCGTCCATTTTATTAAATGATCCTCCTCTGTCAGTGGAGCGGTAAAATCCGCCTTTGCCGTTTGAGGCTTCGAACATTACGTAAACAATATCCGGATTTACAGGGGATACAACTATTTCCATTCCACCTTTATCAACTTTAGGTATTCCATTGGTAAGTTTATCCCATGTTTTCCCACCATCTTTCGATTTGTAGAAAGCCGATTCCGGTCCTCCTCCTATTTTAGTAAACTGTCTTCTTCTCCTTTGTTCTGCTCCTGCATAAATCACATCAGGATTTCCGGGTTCGAAACAGATATTTGCAACACCCGTATTCTCACTAATTTCCAGAACTTTTTCCCATGTTTTCCCACCATCAGTAGTTTTATAAAGACCACGGTCGCCACCAGGTCCCCAAGCAGAACCTTCTGCTGCAACATAAACAATATCTGAGTTTCTTGGATCAATTAATATTTCACCTATCTGACGGGATTCTTTTAATCCCATATTTTCCCATGATTTGCCACCATCAACGGTTTTATAAACACCATTACCATAACCTAAGGCACGTTGGTGATTGTTTTCTCCAGTACCTGCCCATACAACATTGCTGTTGGAAGGATCCATGGCCAAACATCCTATGGAATATGTTCCATGATTGTCGAATATGGGTTTGAAGGTTGTTCCATTATTAGTGGTTTTCCATATATGACCTGATGCAACTGCAACATAATATATGCTGTGGTTATCTGGGTTAACAGCGAAGTCGGCTATCCTTCCTGAGGTAAAAGCCGGTCCTATGCTTCTCCACTTTAAACCACTAAAAGTTGAAGATTCAACTTTGGTTTCATCCTTCTTGTCTTCTTTCTTTTTCTTTGCATATGAGAAAGAAAACCCAAATACAAATAAAGTAGTTAGCAAAACTACTTTGAAATTGAATAGTCTGTTCATGATTAAATTTTAAGTTGTGATTATTAATCGCTAAAATTAATAAATAATTTAAGTTTAAGAATTGTTATTATGGATTTATCATTATTGGGCTAAGCATTTTATAATAAATTATAAAAGTTGCAATTAACAATAAAATACTTAAAAACCAATCGAAACGGGTAATATTCAGTTTTTTGGCTTCAGTGTTTTTAATTTTTTTCCCTTTGTAAAAGAAGAAAACGCCAATAATTATAATTAATGATAATATATTTAGATGGACCGTAGCACGGTGATGCATACTTGTAAAAACGAAACTTATCAGGAAACTTATAATTATGGGAACCAAAATGAACATTATAAGAGCCAAAAACCTAATGCGGTTTTTAGTTTTATTTTTTTTTGGAAGAAACAATGAGAATATGGTAGAGTTAACCATGCCTATTCTAATCATAAAAAAGGTTGTTATTGCCATGGAAAATATCATTGTTCCCATGGATAGTTCCATTTTCTCAGCAACATTTATCAATCCGGTTTGCCAAATAAAATCATGAATTATAGTTCCGAAGCAAGCATTAAAAGAAAAAATATTTATCCATAAAATGAGTAACAAACTTGCTATACGCAGGTTTTTGATAAGCAACATTGTCAGTAAACTAGCAATGGCAATTAAAAGTGATAATATTGGTTTTGACAACAAAATTGTTACTTCGGCATCATAGGTCCATAATGGGCTTGAAGGAGGTTGAGAAAAATGAACACCTGAAATATTAAACCATGCTCCAATATCAAAGTCGTAGGCAAAATATAATACTACGTAATTTCCAATAAGAAATAGTAGCAAATAGGAGAATAATGCAGCAATGGATGATACTAATGATATCTGCAGATAGTTTTTAAAATTTATTTGACTCAGGTCTCCCATTTTTTGTATCTGTTGATAATAGCAAAGGTAGGAAAAAAGACCTCTTAAATTAGTTATGAATTTTGAGTTATAAATTATGAGTTAAAAGTGCCTAAAGTGCGCTGAAGTTAATTGAATGCGCTAAAGTTCATTGAGTTCATCAAGTTAATAGAGTTATGAGTTCATAGAATTTATCGAGTTATGAGTTATACAGGACGGATTACAGGGATAATCACTGATCAATAAATTTAAGCCCAACAAGAATTCGCATAAATCCTCAAAATCCGCATCATCTGCGTTCCTATAAACCGAATAGTGTATCTAAGGATCCCTACCTACATATCATTTCGGAGGACAATGAATGACTAATGTCCATTTAACAGTCATAAATCTTCAGTCTCAAAAAACTAATAACTCAACATTCATAACTCACAACTATTTCTAAAAAAAGCAGCCCCGTTTCCGAAACTGCTTTCATTAGAAATATCTTAAAAGAATTATATTGTTGCGCTACTAACAACAAATTTACGATCTATCTTTTTAAATAATCCCTGTAACACTTTTCCGGGGCCTACCTCAATTACTTCTTTTGCACCATTG
>PKTA01000054.1 GCA_002869365.1 Marinilabiliales bacterium
TTAAAAATGCAATCAAATATTTATAAAGAGTATTCATACCATTTATTTTTTTCTTGTCCATTAATTTTTGAATTAGAATGTGTTAAGGTCAGGTGTTCTTTGAATACAGAACCACTTAATAACTCTTTCGCCAACAGGCGACTTAACGTGAATATAGTAAACCCCTCCTGAAACCGGCACTCCGGCAAAGTTGTTTAAATCCCACTCGATACTGGTTGTTTCCTGCATATAATCCTCCTTATTGATATCCTGGCCGAATTTAACAGGAGCAACACCACCAACATCTACTTTGAACTGCCTTATCTTAATCCCCGATACATCGAAGATAGTGATAGTACATTTTTTTGGAATATTGGTTATTTTAACCCTCTTATCCAATGCATTGTTCTCATAAGTTGAAAATGCATAGTAGGGGTTTGGAACAACATTTATTATATCAAGGTGTGAATCAATAACCGTTGGTTCATCATATGTAGTTGCTAATCCTTCAGTACTAAACTCGTACATAGGATAACCATCATTTATATCCATTCCCGGATAAATTGTATCAAGAGGTATTCTAGCATAATACCTTTCATAAGGACGGTTAACTCTGATTTTTATTTTCAGTTCAGTTGATAACCAATCAGCATTAGGATTGCTCAATGGGATACCAGCATACATAATATTTGTATAGAATAAATGTTTAACACCAAATAAAGTAGAATTGAAAAGAGTATCAAGAGTTTCAACTGCATTTCTACCTGCATCGTAAGCAGGATTCTGAATTGTGAAATTGAAAGGTCCAATCTTTGTAACAACAGTATCGTGGCGCATAACAAATACATAATGTTTACCACCAAATACCATTTCACCATCTGATCCTTTTGTTATTCTGGAGCTAGGATTAAATATCATGTCGCGTCCATTGTCGTCAACTAGCCATGAATCTTCACCAAACATTAAGTTCAAGCGCTCACCTGTTTCAAGGTTTAGTGCATAACCCGGGAACCAACCCATACCATGATCACTAATATAGTTCGCATCGTTTGGATTTTCACTTGGCCCATCACCAATTGTTGCATAGTTACCATCTTTATCTACTGAAGGATGATCACGTAATGCGAAACGAGAAGCATTTCCTTCGGCTAGTTCTTTATAGAAACTCATTTCCAATACAGGAACTCTCGACCATTTTGATTTATCAGGTGTAAATACTATGTCAACACTTGATATCTTGTCAAGAGACGCTCCATTTTTAGCAAGAGCACTAAATGCAGGTCCTACTTCACTTTCTAGGGAACTATTCTCTCCCGGAGTATTATTTCCATAAGCAGTTAGAGCATAAGGTGCCCAAGTACCACCATATATTTTTTCATAGTTTTCTTCTGGGTCCCATGGTTTATTTGGATCCCTTGTCATATTCCAGTCGTTAAAAGCAGTATTACCGCCATCTCCAACTTTATATGTTCCTGAACGTATCCAGTTTAAATCGGAACCAGGCACATCGAAATCAGGTACTCCAGATAACCACAACTGTGTACTATCCTCAACTTCAACAGAGGAACTTAAGTAACCATTGTTATCAGAAAGTATATAAAATAATGCACTTTGATCTTGGTTGTTACCAACATTATAAGGACCGGGATAATACGGTTGAGAGATTCTTACAGAAATTCCTAAATCGGTGAATAACTGCTCGTTATCAAATAAGATACTTGTGTCAGCATCATATACATCTCCTGTGTTAAGATCTTTTAAATGCCATTTTGCAACCAGTTTACTTGCCGTATCACCTTTAATAATAGGATCGCCAACAACTTTCTTAAGTTTTACTATTTTCAAACTATCCATCCATAAGTGGAATTTACTACTTACAACATTCAGAGGATCAACAACAGTTACTTTTATTGGTCCCTGATTCTTTTTATATGTAGGATTGTAAGCTATAGGATAGTCAGGATCTCCAAAAATGTTATCAGGACCTGCAGGAGATTTGGAAAGAATTTCTTCAACTGTAGCATCAGTAAACTCAAGTATATTTCCTCCATTTCCGTTTCCAGCAAGTCTGGTTATTTCTGGAACATCTCCGTAGTCTCCATTTATTTTTGTTCCGTTTACAATTTTGTGAGGAACACCAACATAAGTTTTAATATTTTTTCTACCTGATAGATATGGTAATGTTTGACCAAGATGTCCATAAGGAGGATTGTCTGGCTGATAAGGTAAATAGTTGTTATAACCATAAGCAACAGCCATATAGTAATATTGTTTATGGTTCACCAGAGTCACATTATTTTCAGCAAATGCATCCTGTGTTAATATAAATGAGTGAGCAATTCCGTTGTCGCCACCATCTACCATTTCCTGTGGTACATTAGCCCCTAATGCTTCGTTATAATTATAATTAATAATTCTGGTAACACCATTTTTAACGTCAAATTGAGCAACTAAACGAGCTTGGTCAGCATCATAAAGGCTTTCAACACTTACCTGTGGACTCTTAAGTTGGAAAATTTGATAACCTTCAAATTTGTATAATGAATCGCTAGGTTGTCCGTTTCCTCCGGGAAGAGGTTGAATAATGTTTGGATCAATTTCAGCATATGATTCGTTATAGTTATTTGAGTTAGGTGAGTTAGAAATATAAATGATTAATTTCTGGTCTAATTCACGAATTGCCAAATCCGGAGCATCAGGACCATCAATAACTTTAAAACAGTTATCGAATAATGCCTGACATTTGTCGTCAACAACTCTTAATAGTTGTACTGAAGCAAATGGTCCGCCTGATGTAGCGCGTGCCCATGGAATACCCACAGTAATATAGTTTACAGCACCTGACTTCAATGTAAATGGTCCTGCCGACTGCATAAAACGTCTGTCACTAGGAGCGTTTGGAGAACCATTATTTCCTGTTTCCTCTGTCCAGTAAAGTCCATTTTGTGTATATCCTCCATTAGGTGGTATGCCATCAGTTCCCCAATTACATGGGTCAGAATCTCCCGGGAACATAAACGCACATTCAGGACCCACAACACCAAGGGAATAAGCATCTCCTCCATATTGCATTGTTTGGCCATTTTTCCATATACCTCTTAGGTAATTATAATATTCTGGCGCTATTTGTGGGTCTCCCTGGTTACCACCACTATTATTATGATAAACAAAACGACGCATTCCAAAACGCTCGTCATCAACTATGTTATTACCAAAGTTAACACCGTTAATGGCTGCTGCTTCAACAAGAAATTCGTCGGTTACCAGAGCCCCATTTTCGTCGTAATAACTCATGGTTTGTTCAGTACCATCTTTAGATACGATATCACAACTTCCTCCAAAGGAAGGACCTGCAGTACTATCTCCATCAAAAGAAGGGTTGTCGAATCCGTCAGGGTCCATATATGGTCCCTGGAAGAAGTCAACTCCAATTGCTGGTGGCTGGTCGCCGTATGACTCTGGTTCACCATTGCCATCAACTGCAGCACCATTATAACAGTAGCCCAATCCACGGCTAACATCACAACCCACAAAGTCATCAAATGCATAACCAAGGTCAGTATCAACCCATGGTGACATATAAGTGTTTGTTAACTCAAATGTAGAGCGGTTAATAATTTCATAACTATAGAAAGTCATATTATTAATTACATCATTGGTGGCAAAAGCAAAAGCCTGAGCTCTTATTTCCATTCCAATAGCTGCCCCACTGGTTTCTGTGTGTATATTTCCTTTATCATTAAAAACCCACCATAATGTTTGGTCACCTTTTATAACCTGGTCGGCAAGGATACTACTACCAGGGATAAGTGAACCTTCAATCTCTTCTTCTTTGGTAGGTATTTTTGTATGACATAATTCATTTGAAATATCATAGTAAGGGTAGTCACCTTCTTCCCAATTGTATTCACCGTCGCCTCCTACATCATAGAAAGGAGCAAGGTAGAAACTTTGTCCTTTATTTACATCACCGTGTGCAGGCCATTCTTGAATTTCTTGTGGAACTACATAACCATCATAAGGTGTATAAGCACCAGTTTCAGGGTCGAATTGTGCAATAAACTCGTCAACCATTTCTCTTGTCATTCTAAAATGCTTATCGTATTCAGAGCAAACCTCTTCATCGATTGCTGCAGTACCATCAATTGTTAACGGACCAGTCCAGTAGTCGATACCTATTTGGCGATATCTTAAAGCGGCAAGTTTCAACTGGTTATTAATGTCCAGTCCACCAATCCACAATGAACCTGAGAACATAGATGTTGCAGAACCTTCCTTAGGGATGAAGTACTTTGATCCAACTCCACCTGGTAAATCCCACCACATGTCGCCACCAGTATTAATTCTGGCTCTTACGTTATTAATATCGAGCCATTCAAATCCGGCAGCAGGAGCACAACCTGCAGTTGTTTGCTTAAGGTTATTTCCTTGGCTCTTATCGAATTTATATTCTTCGGCAAAGGATTGATTTATTAATAATAAAGCAACAATGCCAATCATTAATCCTCGAAAAATATTTCTCATAATATTATTTTTTTCTACTTTCTTCATTTCAATTTTGCTATTTGTCCGTTAAAAGTTAAAGATTAAACCTAACCTTATTTGGCGTGGTGCACTATAATTAAAAGGACTATCAACAAATACGCTATACAAATCGTAGAACGATTGTGGATCTATTTGTGAATTTATTTGACGTTGCCATTCAGGTGCTGAAAGGTAACCATCGTCATCTGCGTTTCCTGTATAAGGATAAACGTTAACCACATTTTTAGTATTAAGCAGGTTTAGAACCTGGAAATAAACGTTCATATAAGTACGTTTTTGATTGTCTCCATTGCCAGCTTTTGATTTGAAATAGAAGTCTTTGTCTACTCTTAAATCTAAGCGGAATTGCCATGGAAGACGAGAACCACCATATGTTCCTTTTAAAAGATTGTTTCCACCGGAAAGTGGTGAAGTTACATTAGTGGATGCTGTATAAGGTGTACCTGATCCACCGTTAACTGTTAAACTAAATCCAAAATCACTAAGTAAATCTATAGGTGCTTTACCACTCTTATCACGGTTTATTTTAGGACCATTATAATTCTTACCATTTGCAAATCTGTAGTCAAGAACTATGTTAAACTGATGTCTTCTGTCCCAAGGCATTGGGAAAGTAGATCTCAAGTTTGGTAGTCCTGCAGCAATTAATGATGCAGCTGTTGTAGTTGACGAACCTGTTGCATCAGCAAATTGTAATGTATATGATGCTCTTAAACGAACATTATTTG
This sequence comes from Marinilabiliales bacterium, assembly GCA_002869365.1. Taxonomy (GTDB): domain Bacteria; phylum Bacteroidota; class Bacteroidia; order Bacteroidales; family F082; genus BM524. Next base: position 5,253 of record PKTA01000054.1, read on the forward strand.
TACGTCTTAAGTCATACTCCAATGTAAGACCTTTAACAGTTCCAAAGTCAAGGTTGTTGTATGATGTATAATCTTTAGGATATGCACCTGTAAACCTGTACAACTTAATCATATCGCGCATTTCACGATAGAATGTGGTAAAAGTAATTGAGGAAGAATTAGTAAGTTTTTGTTTAAATCCTAATTCATAATCAATTGTTTTTGTTGGTTTTAATGAAGGATTATTAATTCTGCCACTAGTTGTATTAAAGAAGTAATATGTAGCAGGGCTGGAGAATATATTACTAGTTGGTCGTTGAGTTAAAACATCGTAATGAGCAAAGAATAATGCATCGTCAGATATAGGGAAGGAGAATGAAATCCTTGGCATAATATTTATCTGAGGATCGTAATCTTTAAATGAGTTTATTTCAACATTCTGCTGGTCTTTGTTTTTAACAAGAGGTTGAATACCACTACCAACATCGAATATACTTGGGTCTTGAATTTCAACACCTTCGCTGTTATACCATATATTACCGTCGCGGTAACCAACAACTTGTGAAGGATTATCAAATTTATCTACATATACTACAAAGTCATCTCCAATATTTCCAGGTACTTGCCAATCAAGATTTCCGTATTCTTTAACATAGTCACCGGTTCCTCTATCTCCCACAGTGAAAGCAGGGAATAATAGATAAGGATCTTTGAGTACTTTTTGGTTAGCATCAAAACGGTCAACTCGAACACCAACGTTAAAGATAAGATCTTTAAAAGCAAATTTATCCTGAATATAACCTGCTATATAAATAGGTCTGAATGCTCCTACATCACGTGTAAGGTCACCATTATCATCTGTTTTTCCGAAGAAATCATCAAATGCAGGCTGATTATCAAGCACATTACCTTCGTAATCGTAACCATAATAATTTAAATATGCATTTCCACTATTCCATAGTTCGTCGGCAGAAAACATACTTATATCGAAAGCATTTTCCCCAATATTACCTGTTTGTAGCACACCATTTGCATCATAATACTGAATAGTTCCATCACTATAATCATAGGAGTCAACAAGAATGTAATCCAATCCGTCAACATCTAATCCCATTGCTTCTCTCAGATTCTTATCGAAAGTAAACTGAGAAGCGCCATCATACTTTCTATTATATGCAATGGTATCAATACCTGTAAAGTAAGGATTATCCTTATCAAGTTCTTTTATATGGAAGTTTGATAAACCTCTCATATGTGTCCATAAACCTGTTGGTGCATAATTGATAGCACGATTTATTCGTTGCTCATACTGGAATCCAATTCTTATTGCATTATTTCCAATATCGAGTGATGCGTCTGCTTTAATATTATACTGGTCGTTATTGAATTTGCCATAACCAGATTGATTTGTTCCGGGAGACTGATATAGACCATATACATTTCTGGGAGTTCCACCATTTAATAAACCTCCACCAAGAAGAATTTGGTCATAATTCATATAATTACCCATTGGGTCGTCGAATAAATTATAATAATTATTAGTTATTTCGGCAACCAATGGATTAACATCTCTTGCATCCCAAGTTACAAGTGTGTCAAAATCCCATGAGTTTAATAAATATACATCTTCGTAAGTTTTTCCGTCTATAGTTTCTGTTCCTAATTCGTAAGTAGGAGTTTTATAAGTTGAAAACTTACCCAAGTAACCATATTTAAATAAATCATCCCAATGATTTGGATCACCAAATTCTCCACGGTCTTTAGTATAGTCGGCCTGAATTGAGTAGTAAACATTCTTTACTAAGCTAGTGCTTTCGCCATCAGAGGGGAATCTCTGAGTAAACCTAATATAACCACGATAAGTTGTATTATTTTGAACCCCATTTTTATCATAGTTCAATAAACTACCACTATAACTATAATTATTGCTGTGTCGTGTATAATAACTACCTCCAATAGTAAGGTTTATAGTTTCAGTCGTTCTTATGTTAATGTTACCAAGTACGTTTGCACTATAATTAGAGGAATTCATGGATGTATTAATGTGTTGAAGGTCGTTAAGGCGTAAAAATTCACCATTTACATAAGTTCCGCTTTGTCCGGCTCCAACAGTACGCAATGGATTTTCTTCAAGACTTTGTAGTACATCATCCTTTGCTTTATAATGACCTATTGCAGAAGGTCTTCCATCTCTGTTATAATTAACATCTCCTGCAATGAAGAATCCTAAAACAGAGGTGTTGTTTTTGTCACTACCTTTAATTAAAGGACCCATCACATTAAATCCAACTCTAGATGCTCCAAAGTTGTCAAGGAATTCTGATGTTTCTAATTCCAGACCGGCACCGAAAGTTCTGGATGGACCTTTGTTAGTAACGTTGATAATTCCTGAAGTGGCATCACCATATTGGGCAGGAACTCCACCCAAAACAACGTCAACCTGCTCAATTGCCGATTGTGGTACGCTGGAACTACCTATAACTCTAACACCATCGATAAACATTGCAGTTGCATCGGTACGAGCACCACGAACACTACCTCTTTCACCATCCTGCGAAAACACACCACCAACAGTTGTTGCAACAGCGTTGGCGTTTCGGTTTGGCATTTTGGCAATTTCTTCAGAAGTAACAGAAGCACCTGATGCGGTGTTATCCTTTTCAATTAAAGGTACTTTGTAATCTACAATTTCTACTACCTCAAGCATCTCTGCAGTTGAATTCATTTCTATGTTGTAAAAACTAATCCTGTCAGATGCAATTGTAATTCCTTGTATTACAACAGTTTTGTAGCCAACAAAAGTTGCTTTCAAATCATATTTTCCCGGAGGGATAGGCTTAATGGTGTAATTACCATCAAAGTCGGAAGTGGTACCTCCAACCTGAGTTCCATTATTGTCAAGAACGATATTTGCAAAAGGAATAACTTCCTTAGTGTCCTTGTCAATTACTTTTCCTTGCAATGCACCTTGCTGTGCTTGAAGCATCAGCCCTGTTGTAAGTATTAAGCCTAACGTAAGGAGTAAATTTCTTATCATACTCTGTTAATTTTATATTCTATAAAAATCCTGCGTTATTTATTGCATTTTGTAAATTTCTTCAATGAAAAAATTTACATAATAATTATATTTCAACTTTCTTAATACGACGGTCTATTCAATATTGCTGAATAAATTATCGCTTTCTTAATGTTTATTCTTGGTTTTTTCAATCTTCTAAGCGGTTTTTTCTCTTTTTTAACAACCGAATTTTCTAACTTATTATCTTCTTCTGTGGTATAGACTTTCTTTTCTTCAAAAAAGTTGCCCTCTTCTTCATATTCGTCATCATATGAAAATATGTTTGAAGCCACATTTTTTGTTTCCGGAGTAGATTTTATCTCTTCGGAATACATATCTGTTGTTGGTTCACTATCACTTTTTTCACTGGTATAAACTGCTTCATCCTGTTTATAACCAAGGAACTCTCCCAATAAATCTTCAATGGCATTAGGAGTTCTATTATTTTCTGACTCAGATTGTTGCGACTTTTTATTCTTCTGAGCACCCTTATATATTGAGAAACCTACCCAGAGAAGGCCAATCAAAATATAAATGTAATCTCCGAAAGAACTTTCAACAACCATAACAAAAAATTTTAAGTGGATAAAAATAGAAATTATATGGATATAAACAGCATTTCAAAGCAATCAATAAAAAAAATATCTAAATGGTATTGAATTATCTGGTTAAAAACAACTGATATTCAACGCTTAATGTCAATCTTGAATGATTATAAATTAACTTTTAAGACGTAATAGTGCAAATACTTCAAAAATGGTTAAAATGAAATAGTAAATAAAAAATGTTAACATAAATGAAATAGCATCTTCTTTATTTAATACAGCATATACAACTATAATAATTGAAAAAATGACGAGTTTCCCGAAGTTAACTAGCATATAGGCATTTGCAAATTTGCTAAGCCTGTTTTCCATCGATTTTGCAAGCAATTTAAATATTAGTATTGTTGTGAGATACATGAAAACTAGTATGAATGGAAAGGCAGGGCTTATCTTTATTTTTGGAGTAAGGAAAAATATGATTGAACTAATTACCAAAAGTGAAATCGATATTATCGAAATATTTTTAAAAAAGCCTTTAAAGTTTTTCATTTCTGTAAATTTACTTTTGCTTAAAAAGTCCTCTCATTCCGTAAATAACCGAACCAATAACTCCTAATATAGTAAGTGACACGGTAAAAACAGGAAATTCCCAACTTATATATTTATCAAGTTCTCTGCCTCCGAATGCTGCACCTACAATTATTACAATCATTTGTAATGCCAAACTTGAATACTTGGCATAAAATTTTATAGGACTTTCATCATTTTTTTTCACCTGATTTTTCTTTATAGTTGCTGTTTTCGGCTTTTGAAGCCGACATCTGGCATGTGCCGGAAAATACTGCACCGGGCTCTATAGATATTTTCTTAGTTACTATGTCACCCGAAAAATTTGATGTTTCAGAAAGCCTTATCAAATTATTGATTTTAACTTTGGCTGTAATTTTACCTGAAATATCTGCATTTTCGCATTCAATTGTTCCATCAATACTTGCTGATTCACCAACAACTAATTTGCCTTTAGTAAAAATATTTCCAATTATATTACCGTCTACTCTTAAATCACCATTTGTTTCAATATCTCCTTTTATAGTAGTCCCTTGTGAAATTAAGTTATGTACTGTGGCATCACCGTTTGAATTACTTGCCTTTTTCATAGTATTTTGATTGATTTTTTTTCGAAACATCAGTCTCTTTTATAAAATTTTTCAAAGAAATCTTTATATGCTTTTATGTTCTTCTCTCTGTAAAACAGAGGATAATTGGAAGTTGAAATCGGATATATTGAATAATTTTCTTCGTCTAATCCCGAAAGTACATATTTGTCGATATTAATTGCATTATAATAATTAAGTGCTTCATCTTTGTTTTTGAAGTTACCTACTGTAATAATGGTTTGCGTTTTGTTCAACAACAAACTCTTAACTTTAAGGCGCATTAAACTGAAGTACTTATTATTGAAATCGGACAGGCGTATTTTTAAGGGATTTATTTCAACTTTTTCATTATCAACAATTAACATAACAAAATGCAAATCGTTGCCATTGAAATTATAAATAGATTTTTCTATCGTTTCTCCTGCCTTGAGGTCGCTTGGTTTGGTTTGGGCATTCTCGGAAACTCCGATACCATATTCCTGTTGTAATTTACTTTTTAACGCCTTTGCCCTTGGCGCAACCGAACTTCTAGGATAAGTTACCAATAAACTGTCGAGAGAGGCATAAAGTGTGTCGGGCGTATCAACCTTTCCAAGAGATAAGGCTTTTAAATACATGAATTTTGGCATTAGAGAAGTATCCTCAGGATATAGTTCAATTCCTTTATTGGAGTAGGATATAACTCTAAAGTATTTTTCAGCCTTGAAAGCATCATAGGTTCTCATATAAAGTTCCGATGCTTTTTGCTTTTCTTCTTCCAGAAGGGCATAATAATCAGGGTTTATAATAACTTTGGCATAAGTGCTTTCGGGATAATTACCCAATATTAAGTTTTTATAAAACTCTGCTTCCTTTTCATTATTCTCAGCATTATATATTTTGTAAAGCGCATACCATGATTCTAAACGATATTGATTCTCGGGAAATCGTTTTTGAAAATCCAGATAAGTATCAAGTGCTCTTAAACTATCGTTTAATTTCATCAGGTAAATAAAACCTAATTTATTATATGCTTCGATGAGTTGTTCGTCGGATGCTTGGATTTTCTCCGGAGTATTGGGAAGGCCTGCAAGATAATATGATCTGTCGATAGGGCTGGAATTCTTTGTTAAAGTGGAATCAGAAATTGTGTCGTTAGCCACAATATCATCCTCATTTTGAGTAATTACTTTTTTATTACTTAATCTCCAGTTGTCTTCAAGTCTTCTATTACCCCATTTTTTGGTGAACTCATTATATCCAGAACTAATTGCCGCAGTGTTATAAAAATACCATTCCCCATTACCCAAACTATTTCCCGAACGACCTCTGCCATTCATATCCACAAATTGAGTTCCTCCCTCTGCCAAATCTTCTTCCTCTTGTTTCTTTTCCTGTTCCAGTTTGTATTCCTCTATCTTCTTGTCGATAAGTGCATAAAGTTCTGTTGTATCGAGGCTTACCAAATACTGCAAACTATCTTGTTCCTTTATTATTTGTGCTTGTGTAACTAAGTCGGTTAATACGCTTGCTTTTCGGCTAATTTCTTCATATTCAGGGTAATCTCTGGTTAGTGAACTAACGGCTGTATCGTAATATGCCTGAGCATACACATAGTTATTTCTTTCGAAAAACATATCAGCAACTTCAAGAGAAGATTTTGTCTTCTGAACTTGATTTTTCACGCTGAACATAACAGAGTTTCTGAGATATTTAATGGCAAGAGTATCGTTTCCGTCCTTTTTTGCAACCTCTGCTAAAGCATAGTAAATTTGGTCTCTAAATTCCTTATTTCTAGCTTCTTTAAGCATCTTATTCAGAATCTTGTTAATATCTTTACTATCTCCATTTTCCGAAGCATAAGTCTCTGCCAGATGCATTTTAGCTTCGAAAGCCATAACATAATCCGGATTTTTCTTAACAACACTTGTAAAATACTCAGTTGCTCTCTCAAGGTTACCTTCTCTTTGATAAAGTTGCCCAAGGATAAATTTTACTCTGGTGGTTATCTCTTTAGCATTATTCAATTCCAATGATCTTTCAAGATATGGAAAGGCCTCTTCATATTTTTCCTGTTCGATATAAAAATTGGCAAGAACCAACGGGATTTGTTTTTCTACATAAAATGGGAAGTCTTTTTCTTCCATTTTGCTCTGAAGAAGATTGATAGTGGCTATGGCTTTTTCAAATCTCTCATTTTGCAAATGCGTTTTAGCTAACCATAAATATGCCTCATAGTGTATAGGATTTTCCTGATATGTTTTGGCAACATAGTCAAAAACTCTTCTTGCACTTATGTAATCGTGTTTATAAAAATGGGCCTTACCCATCATCAAATAACTATCATCTATCCACTTAACCTGCTCTTTACCACCAAAATACATCGAGTGCTTCTGAATTCCTATGGAAGCCTTTTTTATTGTACGATCCATTTTAGGATTTAATCTCTGAGCTTGTTTTTTGTCACCATAATTATATACCGGTAATACTTTCGAATAATCGTCTTCAAATGTGTCTTTGAAACTTTTTTCGCCTTCCTGCAAACTCATCATTCCATTCCAGTATACATTATAATGACTGGTAAGATTATGATAAGCTCTTCTTGTCCAGGTATTTTTCTTTGTAGAACATGCATTTACCAGAAGCAAAATGGTTATTGCTCCCAAAATATAAGTTATCCTGTATTTGTTATTTGTACTCAAGATCAAATTTTTCTATATAACTGATTTCAGATTAAATTATTACTGAAAGATGGCAAAAATAATAAAGAAGTGCTTAATACAATAAAACAAGTGATTAATATACCAATTATATTTTTGCTAAAATAAATATGGGGCTAAAATAGTGTAAATCGTTTTGTGATTTTTATGTAGGTTTGCGTTTTATTTTAAAGCAATGGCTAAAACAAAGTCCGAAAAAAAATGGTATTATAAACTAAGGAGCAAATATCGTCTTGTAATTTTCAATGATGAAACTTTTGAGGAACGTTTAATTTTCCGACTTACAAGATTGAATGTACTTTCAGTTTTTGTTAGCCTTGCTATAATTTTTACAAGCCTCACCTTATTATTAATAGTTTATACTCCTTTAAAGGAGATGATACCCGGATATCCAAGCACTTATCAAAATGAAAAGTTAATACGATTAAGTATTCTCGCCGACTCGCTGGAAGATGAATTACGAATGAAAGATTTATACTTCGACAATATTAAAAATATTATTGAAGGAAATGATATTATTGAAGATACTAATACGATGATATTAGAAAATGATGTGCTTTACGATACTATTACTTTACAGTCATCGCAACAGGATAGTTTGTTAAGAATTGAATTTGAAAACCAAAATCTGAATAACTTATACTTACCCGAACCCAATAATAACAAGGAAAAGCAGCGTAATATTAAAAATTTGAGTTTTTATTCGCCTGCCGATGGTATTGTTACATCAAAATTTGATTTGAGTAAAGAACATTTTGGTATTGATATAGTTGCTAAACATAATGCAGCTGTTAAAGCTACCCTGGATGGTACCGTAGTTTTTGCCGGATGGACTTTGGAAACCGGTTATGTAATTGGAATTCAGCATAAGGAAAATTTGATTTCTTATTATAAACATAATTCTGTATTACTTAAAAAAGTTGGTGAAATAGTTAAGGCTGGTCAACCAATTGCAATAATTGGTGAGTCGGGTGAATTAACTACTGGCGCACACTTACATTTTGAATTATGGCATAGGGGAGCACCGGTTAACCCGGAAGACTATATAATTTTTTAAATCCATTAAAAATTCAAAAACATAATGATGAAAAATGTTTATCTGATAATTTTAAGTGTTTGTTTATCCTTATTTTCTAACTTTTCATATACCCAAACGGCAGAGGATTACAAAAACCTCGATAACTATATTGAGAATTCTGTTGATGAGTTCAATATGCCAGGTTTTGCTGTTGGGATTATTAAAAATGGAGAAATAGTTTTTGAGCATGCTTATGGTTATAAAAATACGCAAACAAAATCAGAAACCGACAACAATACTCTTTTTGGAATTGCTTCTTGTTCTAAGGCTTTCACTGCTGCTTGTATTTCAATACTCGTGGACGAAGGTAAAATTAATTGGGAAGATAAAGTTGTGGATTTATTACCCGGTTTTAAACTTTCCGACCCCTATATTACAGCCAATCTTACCGTTGAAGATTTGCTTGCTCATCGATCGGGTTTCGAAACCTTCGATGGCGACTTAATATGGTATGGAACAAAAAGAAAACCTGAAGAAGTAATTAAAAGGCTTCAATACAGGGAAATACCATTTGGGTTAAGAGAAAAATTTGGATATTCTAACCTTATGTTTATTACTTCGGGTGAACTAATAAAAAGTGTTACCGGAAAATCGTGGCCTGAATTTTTAAAGGAAAACATACTCGATAAAATTCATATGAACGAGAGTAATACTACTAATACCGGATTTGAAAATAACCCAAATGCTGCTTGGCCTCATATTGAAGGGCAACCTATGGATTTCATAAATTATGATAATATAAGTTCTGCCGGGGCCATTAATAGCTCAACAGCCGATATGTTAAAATGGCTTAAACTCATCTTGGGCAAAGGGATTTATGAAAATGATACAATATTTTCAAAGTTAAATTATTACAAAATGGTTTCTGCAAAAACTCCACTTAATGCAGGCAGGGGTGAAACACCCGAAGGAACTCATTTTGCTGCCTATGGTTTAGGCTGGTTTTTAAAGGATTATCAAGGTCGTAAAATTATTTATCACGGTGGCGGTTTGCCGGGATTTCATTCGAAAGTAGTAGTTGTACCCGAAGACAGTTTAGCATACGTAATACTTGCCAATCAACTTTCTGCATTGGTTCCTGCCATCGACAGAAAGGTGCTCGATTTTTATCTGAATAACAGCGATACTACCGATTGGGCAAAACTATATCTTGCCGCAGAGCAAAGGCAAAAAGTTAGACTAGATGAGAAATGGGAAAAACTTGATGAAGAGAGAGTTAAGAAAACCAAACCATCTCTTGAAAAAGAAGCTTATACAGGAGAATATGAAGATAAAATGTATGGTAAGGCAAAAATTATAATTGTGGATAAGGAATTATTCCTTACTCTTGAGCCAACTGCTGAGTTGCTGAATTCGAAACTGGAACACTGGCATTACGATACTTTCAAAATAAAATTTGCTGATCCGTTTTTACCTGCAGGTTTCGTTACTTTTTCTTTTAATTCGAAAGGTGACATTACAGGATTTAAAATTGATATGGATGCTCCTGATTTCCATTTCAAAAAACTGGATTTTAAGAAATTAAATTAAACGCCTTTGTAGTCTACTTCGTCCATAAGCGACTGAGTTATGTATCTCATCTCTGTTAATTCAAGAGCAAATAAATTACCGTAGCCAGGCCGTTGTTGGATATAAACGCCATTATCCAAATCTATAAATTTATAATCGCTGGAGTTAATTGCAAGGTGAATAAATTCGTGGTTAACAGGAACGTGCCCGTGAATTATTTTTTTGTTGCCAATTTTTTTAGAATCTATTTTATAATCCCGTGCCCAAATCATGGCTTTTTTATCTTCAAAGGGATCGTCGATACTGAAATTTAAACCGGCATGAACTAATACAAAGTCATCAAGTTCAGTATAATACTCCAGATTTCTCATCCAGTTAATATACTTTTCTGGGATGTCTTTAGGACGATTGGTTTCAAAACTTTCCATGGTTTGAGTGCCACCATATCTTTCCCATTCTTTTTGGGTTTTGGTTTTTGTGCGCAAGCCTAAAAAACTTTTGTTTTTGGTGTCTTCCTCCCAGGCTTTTATGCAATAGTCTTCATGGTTTCCCATGAGGCATGTAACATTATAACCATTTTCCTGCATATTCATAATAAAATCGATAACTCCTTTGCTGTCAGGGCCACGGTCGATATAATCACCAACAAAATAAATTTCATCGTTTTTGGTTGGTTTAATTTGTGTCTCTATCAGATATTTGAGGGTTAGTGCACAACCATGAATATCAGGAATTACCCACTTTTTAGCCATATTTTAAGTATTTTTTTCTAGTTTAAAACGTTTGAGACAAATAAATTTTAGTTTTTTAAAACTTAAATTAAGTATATAAATGTTAAGCTTTCGAAAAACAAAGATACTTAAATATTTAAAAAGCCTATTTTTGCAATCCTAAATTATATAAGGATTTTAACTAAATTATTTGTGATAATAATTTAATAACTATTGGATTTGAATACTAACAAAGTATAATCTGTATTTCTTAAAAAACTGAAAATAAACATAATGAAAAATAAAGAAATAAATAAAGTTCTACTACTTATTCTTGATGGATGGGGATATGGAAAAAAAGATAATAGTGACGCCATTTTCAATGCCGAAACGCCTTATTTCGATTCTCTTTTAGAGCAATATCCCAACTCCGAACTACTTACTTGCTGTAACCATGTTGGTTTACCAGAAGGGCAAATGGGAAATTCTGAAGTTGGTCACCTGAACATTGGTGCAGGCAGGGTTGTTTTTCAGGATTTGGAGAGAATTAATAATGCCATAAAAGAAGATACATTAAAAGAAAATTCGCAAATTTTAAAAGCGTGTGATTCAGCGATAAAAAGTGGTAATGCTTTACATTTTATAGGACTTTTGTCAGATGGAGGAGTACATTCCATGAATGCCCACCTTTATGAACTTATAAATATAGCCGAGGCAAAAGGCCTTCAAAAAGTGTTTGTTCATATCATTACCGATGGTCGCGATACCGATCCCCATAGCGGACAAAAATACATAGAAGAACTTCATGAATTCCTGAAAGGGAAATCCACTAAGGTAGCATCTTTAATAGGGCGCTATTATTCCATGGATCGTGATAAGAGGTGGGAACGCATTAAAGAAGGATATGATTTAATGGTAAATGGTAAAGGCAAGAGTTTTGAAAATGTAATAGATGCCATAAAATCTTCCTATAAAGATGGAGTAACAGATGAGTTTATTAAAGCAAGCGTTATTGAAGAAAAGGGCAAGCCAATAGCTACAATTCAAGATGGAGATACTGTTATTGCATATAATTTTCGTACCGACAGGCTAAGAGAAATGACTCATGTTTTAAGCCAGGAAGATATGCCTGAATACGATATGCATACTCTCCACTTAAACTACTTCACCATGACCAATTACGATAAGAAGTTTAAGAATGTTAATATAATTTTCGACAAGGAAGATCTGAAGAATACTTTGGGTGAAGTAATCTCTAAAAACGGACTCAACCAACTAAGAATTGCCGAAACAGAAAAGTATGCACATGTAACCTTCTTTTTCTCCGGTGGACGGGAAGAGCCTTTCGAAAATGAAAACAGAATTATGGTTAACTCTCCAAAGGTTGCCACCTACGACTTACAACCCGAAATGAGCGCATATCTTGTTAAAGATAAATTGGTTAGCGATTTAAATGAAAAAAATAATGACTTTATTGTGGTGAATTTTGCCAATGGCGATATGGTAGGCCATACAGGAATTATGTCTGCCATTTTAAAGGCTGCCAAGGCTGTCGACAATTGTATTAGTGAAGTTATTGAAACCGCCAAAGCAAATAATTATACTGTGCTCCTGACTGCTGATCATGGTAATGCCGATTTCGCTGTTAATGGCGATGGCAGCCCTAATACAGCACACTCGCTTAATCCAGTGCCATTTATTTTAATTTCCGATAAACTTAAAAATGCCAAATTAAACAATGGTATACTTGCTGATATAGCACCTACTATACTAAAATTGATGGGTGTGGAAAGGTCGGAAGAAATGACTGGAAAAGTGCTTGTTGAAGAAGCCTAAACATCAGTTTTTGTTTCTATATTTGCAAGGTGCAGTTTAAAACACCATATGTTGCAAAAGTTGTTTATCCCTCATTAGTTTGGGATATGCCATCCGACGAAAATAGAATATATCTGACTTTCGATGACGGCCCGCATCCCGATATTACAGTTTCTGTTCTTGAATTATTGGAAAAATATAATGCCAGAGCCACTTTTTTTTGTGTTGGTGAAAATGTAGAAAAATTCCCTGAAACTTTTAAACATATTAAAAGCCAGGGGCATAGCGTAGGCAATCATACTTATAATCACCTAAATGGCTGGAAAACAAATAATAACAACTATTTTGCAAATGTTGAAAAAGCCAATAAATTAATAGGTTCGAACTTATACCGACCTCCTTACGGAAGAATAAGCCCTGCTCAAATTAAGCAATTAAAACAAAATTATAAAATAATAATGTGGTCGGTATTGAGTTATGATTTTGATGCCAGAGTATCGAGAGAGTCATGTTTGGAGAATAGTATTAAAAACTCCAGACCTGGTTCAATAATTGTATTTCACGATAGCGAAAAATCGAAGGAAAAAATGTTTTATGCTTGTGAAGGATTTTTGGATTATTTTAGCCAAAAAGGTGTGGAGTTTGCAAGTATCACCGAAAAAAATGTTTAATATTAATGTTGTACAGACTAGTTTTTTATAGTATAGCAACCGTATTGTTGTTTTCCTGTGCACATCCGGTAAGCCCGGGTGGAGGAGCTAAAGATAAGGATGCTCCGGTTGTTTTAGGAACAAGTCCTGAAAATGGAAGTGCTAATTTTAAAAAAGATAGATTTACTATCGATTTTGATGAATTTGTAGAACTACAAGATGCTCAGAATCAAATTTTAATTTCGCCACCTTTACAAAATAATCCTGATTATAAAATTAAAGGTAAATCCGTACAGGTTAAATTTAACGAAGCATTAAAGGAAAATACTACTTACTCAGTTTATTTTGGCGATGCTATAGTTGATATTACCGAGGGGAACCCCATTAGTAACTATACTTATATTTTTTCAACAGGGCCATTTACCGATTCATTGAGTTTGCAGGGAGTTGTAAAGGATGCTTTTACACTGGATCCGGTAAGTGATTGTTTTGTAATGCTTTATAAAGATGATAACGATACAATATCACTAGATTCCATGCCTTTGCTGGTTCGCCCTTATTATTTGAGTAAAACCGATGATTTGGGTAGGTATCGTTTTAGTGGCCTTGGTTATGATAAATATTTGTTGTTTGCAATTATTGATATGAACGGGAGTTTAAGTTTTGATTTACCAAATGAACAAATTGGATTCATAGATAGCCTTATAAGTCCTACCTACATTAATAAACCAATTATTGATAGCACTGCTGCAGATAGTACTTTTAATGATTCAACTGAACTGATAGTTAGAGATACAGCAATGGGTATTCAGGATAGTTTAGTGGAAAAAAAGGATGACTTTTTTAGTGATGAAATAATAACATATAATACATTGCTATTCACTGAGAAGCAAAAGAAACTTAAACTTTTGAGTTATAAATTAATCAGAGACAACACTTTGCAATTTATTTTTAATCTTCCTGCCAAGGATGTGCAAATAAATCAGTTGAGTATTGCCGACAGAGAACAATGGTACTTTTCAAAGGTGTCGAAAGACAATGATACCATAACATGGTTTATGAAAGATATGGGTTTAGACACATTAAATGTGTTAATAAGACAAGATCGTGATACACTTGAATTACTAGAAATACGCCTTGAGAAGCCCAATGTAAGACCGAATAGAAGAAAAGATAAAGAAGAAAAGAAACCTTTGCTTTTTGAACCAATACCTAAAAATAAAAAGTTGTTGCCAGGTCAGAATCCAGGAATAAGATTTTTTCAGCCAATAGATAGCATTAGTCTTGATTCGGCAGTATTAATTAATGTTGAGGATACAATAATAAATCCCGAATTTGTTTTTATGGATTCATTAAAAATGAGCATTGGATTTAAAATAAATAATATAGAAGATAGCCGCTATAAAATACTAATTCCGGATTCATCGATTTATGACTGGAATGGAAGTTCAAATGATGAATTAAAAATTAATTTCAGTAGCATAAAACTTAGTGAATACGGTCAGTTGACAATGAAAATTACTAATTCAGCAAAACAAAAATTATTAATTCAACTTTTTATTGATAAGGATAAGGTTCTTAAGCAAGATGCAGTTGATAATGATACAGTTTTGATTTATAAGTATTTAAGTCCAGTAAAATATGGCTTTAAAGTAATTTTCGATGACAATGGAAATGGTAAATGGGATGTTGGAGAATATTCCACCAAACAGCAGGCAGAGAGAGTTGAATATTTTGAAAAACTTATTGAAGTAAGAGCAAACTGGGAAATAGAGGAAGAATGGGATATTAAATAATCCTAATCGTTACATTTATTTATACACTCAACTATATCTTTTAAAGTAACATGCCTTAGTGAATAATAAATATTTTTACCTTCTCTGGTAGAAACCAATATCCCTTTATTTTTTAAAATATTTAGATGATGGCTTGCAGTTGCTTGCTCAATATTAAGGGCTTTATGAATTTCCGTTACGCTTAGTTTAGTGTCTTCCGACAATAAATCTATTATAGCAATTCTCATGGGATGTGATATCGCTCGTAACTTATTTGCAGCCAATTCTAACTTTTCCGTATTAATGTTAAAGTTTGCCATAATTAAAATAGTTTTTGACAAAAGTAGAAATTTTAAAACCATTATTGTAAGTATATATGTACATATATCATATTATTAGATATTTTATATTAATTCTAAATAATAAATTCTATAATATACTTATATACAGAACTATATACTAATTAGCAGCCTAATTAAACATCGGTGTAAAACTAAAGGTGGTGCCGTCAAAAAGACCTTTGTCGCTAAGTTTTAAGTTGGGGATAACCAATAAGGCCATAAAAGAAAGCGTCATAAAAGGTGCTCTTAGTTTAGAGCCCATCTTATGTGCAAGTTTATCAATACTTTGGTATTGTTCGGCTACCTGATAAGCATCGATATTCGACATTAAACCTGCAACAGGCAATGGAAGTACTTTTGTTTCATTATTCGAAATTGCAACCACTCCTCCTTTGTTTTCAATTACTTTGTTTATTGCTTCGATTAAATCATCATCGTTTGTTCCAACAGCTACAACATTATGACTGTCGTGAGCCACACTCGAAGCAATTGCACCTTCCTTAAAACCAAAGCCATTTATAAATGCCATAGAGGGTTCACTTATGCCGTATCGGTTTAAAACTACTAGTTTCAGTATATCGTTTTCAGTATCGCTTTCTACATTTCCCTTATTTATTTTTGGATTTACCTCCAGTTTTGAAGTTATTAATTCTCCGTCGAAGGCTTTTATAACTTTTAGTTTGCCGGAAGTATAAGGAACCTGAATTTGTGATTTTTCGATTTTTTTGGCAATGAATTTATTTGGCGTATCCCCTCTAACCGAGTTAATAAGACATTGTTTGCCATCGAAAACCATTTCACCTTTAATATAAGTTTTCTTAATATTAAAATTGTCAAGATTGTCAACTATAATAAAATCGGCATCATCATTTTCTCTAAGAATACCAACATCAAGTTTGTAATGATTTATAGGGTTCAGAACAATACTTTGTAATACTCTTAATGGATCGTATCCTTTACTTATGGCTCTTTTGTACATATCATTTATATGACCTTCCAACAAATCATCAGGATGTTTATCGTCGGAGCAAAATAAAACTTTATCAGGATGGCTACCGATTAAATCCGCCAAAGCTTCAAAATTTTTGGCTGCACTTCCTTCACGAATTTGAATATTCATTCCATATTTTATTTTTTCCAGGGCTTCTTCTATGGTAAAACATTCGTGATCGGTTGTAATACCGGCTTCTATATATTTTTTCGCTGCTTCTCCTTTTACACCCGGAGCATGACCGTCGGCAGGTTTCCCGTGCTTTTTAGCCACATCCAGTTTTTGCATTTCAAATTCATCTCTGTTTATCACACCAGGAAAATTCATCATTTCTGATAAATATTTTATTTGATCCATGGACAGAAGTTCTTCCAGTTCCTCAATGCCAATTTTGTTTCCTGCAGTTTCAAATGGTGTTGCAGGAACGCAGGAAGAAGCGCCGAAAAATAACTTAAAAGGAACGGAATTTCCATTTACAATCATATATTTTATTCCGTCGATACCAAGCACATTTGCAATTTCATGTGGGTCGGAAACTGTTGCCACGGTTCCATGAGTTACTGCCAAACGGGCAAATTCTGATGGAATAAGCATTGAACTTTCGATATGTATGTGCGAATCAATTAATCCCGGTAAAATAAAATGATCTTCAGTTACACTATTATCTTTTGCGATGGATTTAATTTTTCCGTTTTCAACCAGCAGTCTGCCTTTGAAGATTTTACCATTTGTTAAATCAACAATATTGCCTTTGAATTCCTGAGTTTCCATTTTAGTAATTATTAATCTGTTATAAATTTTATTTCTTGCTTAAAATACCAATAATTCCTTAAAAGTATAAAAAGTTGTTAAGCCTTTAGAAATTAGATATTCTTTTATTTCTGTTTTATTTAATCTGCAACTTATTAAAGCAAAATCTCCTCCCCATGCGCCAAGCGATTTTGAACTTCCCGGTAAATCATTAAAAAACAGAGATTTAACGCTTTGCATATTTAATATTTTCGACATTATTTCTTCGTGCTCGTCTATTAATTCATTGAAGTTTTCAATATTATCAGCCTCGCAAATAGCCATTGATATTTCACTTATTCTTTTAATTTCTCGTTCAGAATAAGCAGCATTTTTATTGAATTCCTTAATGCTTTCCGACGATCTTTGTTTTTTACCCAGATAAACAAAATACAAGCCTTCATAAAAATCGGGATAAAAATCTACTTCTTCAATAATCTTTTTATCATTTTCTAATTTAAAAAGAAGAGGTTTTTTACTATCGGCGCAAGCTATATCATAGCCTGATCCTCCAAAGGTTTTAGCAAGTAATTCATAAGGATTTATGTTGCTCCATTTCGATAAATTATTAATAAGTGTGGAACTGGAACCAAATCCGTATTCATGTGAAAACTCCAAATTTGTTTTTATGTTATAATTTTTATGAACATCTAAAAATTCCGGATTCAATTCAAGACAGCAGTTTAGAATTTGCTGGAGTTTTTTTTGTTCAGGAGAAGAGTTCGCTTTAATTTTCGAAAGTTCATTAATTTTTAAGTTTGCTTCGAACCATTTTCCATTTTCGTGTGTTGCCTGCCAGTATATTTCTCCTCTACCGGAGAATTCATTTACTTCCAACGATTGTCCTTTATTAATAGGTATTGCCAATGCCGTGGCGCCTTTAAGCACCAGATATTCTCCGCTTAGCAGGAGTTTCCCGTTTGAATGCCAATATTTATTACTTAGTTGCACTTCTAAGATTTAAAAGGAATTGTTCTACACTGCTGAAAGAAACTTTATGTGCCATAAAATGTTCTACAGCTTTTTTCTTTTCGTCTTTGGTGGCTTTAAAATTATTTAGAATATTCATTAGGTGCATTTTCATGTGACCTATTTGTATCCCTTTGGTTACCAGCGATCTAATTGCGGCAAAATTATTTGCTAAACCCACTGCTGAGGCTATCATCATTAACTCTTCGGCCGATGGGTTTCCAAGCATTTGCAATGAATGTTTTGCCAGAGGATGCAAGGAGGTAAGACCCCCAACAGTACCCATTGCCAAAGGAATTTCCAGATAGAATTTAAAATTGTCCTCTTCAATTTGCACATGAGAGAGGCTTGAATATGCTCCATCTTTAGAAGCATAAGTGTGCCCTGCTGCTTCTATTGCTCTGAAGTCGTTGCCAGTGGCAATTGCAACAGCATCTATACCATTAAAAATTCCTTTATTGTGTGTGGTTGCTCTATAAGGATCAATCTCGGCAATCTTAACTGCCAATTTAAATTTTTCAGCAAATTCGTCACCACTCATATCATTATCAATATTGTCGAGTTCCGAAATTTTACAATTTACCCAGGTTCTTACTAAACAGTCGGGAGTATAATTTGAAAGTATCGACATTATTATTTTGCAATTCTTTTCTTTTCCTTTAAAGATATCTTTTTCCAAAAAGAAATTTTCCATTGAATTTGCAATTTCTTCCAGACAGGAATTAATAAAATTAGCTCCCATGGAATCGCGAGTGTCGAAGGAGACTTTTATTTGGAAATAATTATCAATTTTATCCCTCATATCCACCAACTCGATGTTTAGTATGCCGCCACCTCTGCTTTCCATTTTAGCGGTGATGTTTTTGGTTCTCTCTCTCAAAAACATTTTAAGTTCATCGAAAGAAAATTGCAATTTTTTGTAATCGCCTTCCCAGAGGAAATGCACCTGGCCAATTTTGACGACTCCTTTAATTTCAGCTTTAAATCCCCCATGTTCCGACCAGAAACGGGCACTGGAAGATGCCGCTGCAACAACTGAACTTTCTTCAATTACCAAAGGTGCAAGATATGATTTGTCGTTTACAATAAAATTTGGTGCAACGCCGTAAGGAATGTAAAAATTAGAAATTGTGTTCTCACTAAACTCATCAAAAACCTTTTGCCTTTCCACATCCTTATGCCAGAAACTCTTCAACAATTCAACTGTTTCCACTTGATTGTCCATCATTTCGGCAACTATCTTTAATTTATCCTCTTTTATAAGTTTAGAAAAACCCTTGAGTATAAATTTTCTCTTCTTTCCTTCCGACATATTACGTCCTAATTATTTAGCCAAAACCTTTTCAAACAACTACCAATTATCTTCAACTTTTTCTTCCGGCTCAGGTTTCATGTGGTTTATGAGGTTTTCGCTCCACTCATTCACAAATGTAGCAATTTGCTCAAGATAAGAGTCCCATTGTTTATTGTACGCAGGGTCTGATTTGTCAAGCCATTTTTCAATTGGCAGGTTTGTTCTTGATTTCAAAAGTAGTTCTGTAATAGTGTACCTAAACCGGTCTTCTTTGAACTCTAGAACAAAAGTATAGTTTATTGTGCCCCCAATATGTTTTATGCTATCTTCATCCCAATAATAAATTCTGAAGTGGTGGGTCCCTTCTATTTTACCTGTTTCAACATCTCTTATGGAGGTTATTCTTACAGGATCTTTATAATAATCGTTAAGCCAATAGATACTTCTGTTAAACAATTCATCCTTACTTCCCTTTTCGTCAACTACTGCCTGAAATTTAATTTTGTTGGTTTCAGTGTCGATAGGAATTATAGGCTTCATATTCTGCGAAAGTGCCGAAAAGCCTGTTAAAAATAATACGAACAAAATTAGATGCTTCATAATATATAGTTTTTCCAATTTTACAAAATTAACAAATTTGATTAATTGATGGGTAATAATACTTTTACCTCGCATTAACACCATTTTAAGCGTCAAATTAAAGAGAAGTATTGATAATTAAGGCTTTTTATCAAATGACAAAATGTACAGCATAGTAGAATTTTATTTAATAAGTTAGAAATTAAAAAAAGAAGTTCCTTTATGGCTAGATTACATTTCAATTATGTTAATGATTTATTGAAAATAATAATTACCAATACTTATTTCAACGAGATTACTACGCCTAATTTTGTACCTTTATTGCCTGATTTTGATTTTTTATGAATAGGGAAAATAACATACGAAATTTAAACCTGAACAATATATGGGATATTGTTGTTATTGGCGGTGGTGCCACAGGCTTAGGAGTTGCTGTTGATGCAGCAAGCAGAGGTTATAAAACAGTTCTTGTGGAGCAACACGATTTTGCAAAATCAACTTCCAGCCGAAGTACTAAACTGGTTCATGGAGGCGTAAGATATTTAGGTCAGGGTGATGTGGCTTTGGTTTTGGATGCATTAAAAGAAAGGGGGATCTTTCTTAAAAATGCTGCTCATTTGGTTAGTAAACAGGAGTTTGTGATTCCTAATTATGAATGGTGGGATGCTCCATATTATACCATAGGGTTGAAGATTTATGATTTGATGTCGGGGAAAAAAGGTTTTGGAACATCAGAACATATCAGTAAAGCAGAGGCTATGGAGAAAATTCCAAATCTTCTTGAAAAGGAATTGGGAGGTGGAGTTGTATATTATGATGGTCAGTTCGATGACTCACGTATGGCAATAACGCTTGCTCAAACAATTAATGATAAGGGGGGTATCGCCATTAACTATATGAGAGTTAATAATCTTATCAGAAACAGGTCGGGAATGATTAAAGGTGTAAAAATGACCGATATGGAAACCGGCATCGAACACAAAGTAAATGCAAGAGTAGTTGTTAATGCTACTGGTATATTCTCCGACAATATTATTAGAATGGATGATCCTGTTGCTGAAAAGAAAGTAATTGCTTCCCAGGGAGTACATCTGGTAGTGAATAAAAAATTTTTGGGATCTTCTTCAGCACTAATGATTCCTAAAACTTCCGATGGAAGAGTGTTGTTCGCAGTACCATGGCACGATAAAACGATTTTAGGTACTACCGATACACCTGTAGAGGAGATTTCTCTGGAGCCTAGAGCAATGGAAGAAGAAATTCAATTTATACTTGATACTTGTAAGCAATACTTAAAAATATCTCCCGAAAGGAAAGATGTGCTAAGTGTTTTTGCAGGCCTTCGGCCACTGGTAGCCCCTGAAAAAGAAGATAAGAAAACCAAGGAAATTTCCCGTGACCATACTCTCAGCGTTAGCCTGTCGGGATTAGTAAGTATTGTCGGCGGAAAATGGACCACCTATAGAAAGATGGGAGAAGATACTATTGATACGGCAATTATGGTTGGCGGACTCAAGGAAAGACCCTCAGTAACCAGTGAAATGCCTTTGCATGCTTCAGTTGTTGGTAACGATGAGGATGATCACCTTAATTTTTATGGTTCCGACGCAATGAAAATACGTGCTATTGTTGCTGATAATCCAAAAATGGGGGAGAGGATAGTTGAAAATTATCCTTTTTTAAAAGCGGAGATTGTTTGGGCTTGCCATCATGAAATGGCCAGAACTTTAGAAGATTTCCTTGCCAGAAGAATCCGCTTACTGTTTATGGATGCCCGGGCGGCTATTAAAGCATCAACGGTTGTTGCCAAGATAATGGCTGCTGAATTAGGCTATAGAAGAAAGTGGCAAAAAGAACAAATAGAAATTTTTGGCAAATTGGCTGAAGGATATTTTCTTTCTGAGAAGCCTGATTGATATTATGATGGAAAACAGAAACATTAACTATTTGAAGGAGATATCATCGTTTATAAGTTCTTTTAGAAAACAAGATATCGATAAAAACACAATGAATCATGCTGCTATTACATTAGCAGACACCTATGCCACAGCATTTAGCGGAATTAAAACTCAGGCTTTTATAACAGCCTTTAAAAATGCTGAGCATTTATTTGGCAGAGGTGATTATGATGTTTGGGGTATGGATTTTAAGTCTTCATTATTAGGTTCGGTTTTTTATAATTCTCTGGCCATAAGTTCAACGGATTTTGACGATGGCCATCGCAAGGCAGTCGGGCATCCGGCAAGTGCTCTTGCTGCTGTTGCTATAATATTAGGTAGAGAAAATAAAGCAGAATTGATAGATATTCTAAAATCTGTAATTGTGGGATATGAAGTGGCAACACGATTTAGTTTGTCGCGTATGCCCGAAAGTATAAATTCCTATTCCAGCGGTAGATGGGCCGCCTTTGGAACTGTTGCAACAGCCGCCTATTTAATGGAAATGGAAACTAACGATATTGTTCAGGCATTGAGTAATGCATTCGTTCTTTCTCCCCATATGCTGGGTGGTTCGTCAGATGTGAGCACGGGCTCCATGTCGAAAGAAGGTGTTGCATGGGCTGTTCAAAGCGGATTGCAGTCGGCAATGTTTGCCAAATCAGGGTTTAGTGGACCTTACTATTTCTTAGAGGAAAGTAATGAATTTATAATGGAAAAACTTATTGAAGGAATTGGTGATTCCTATCTGATAAATTCAAATTATTTCAAACCTTATGCTTGCTGTCGTTGGTTGCACCCCGCTATAAATGCATTGCAAAACATTATCGAAAAGAACAAGTTTTCTGCTAAAGATATTTCTAAAGTAAAAGTTTATTCATTTTCAAGATTAAAGGATTTAATTAGCCAAACATATCCTACAAATGTTATTATGGCTCAATTTCATCTCCCTTATGCTCTGGCAATTATGATTGTTAATGGTGAATGCGGGCCCGGGTATTTCCATGAATTTTACCTTGAAAATGAAGACATAAAACAAATAATCGACAAAATTGAGATTATTGAAGATGATAAGTACACAAATATATTTCCTGCACAATTAGCATCGAAGGTGGAAATAGAAGTTGCCGGAAATAAACTCATTGAAGAAAAGATGTCAGCACCTTGGGATTATGGTAATCATCCCTCCAAAGAGGAAATAAAAAATAAGTTCCACAAGCAAACATCGAATTATGAACACATTGATTGGAATTGGTTTTTCAATTTTTAAATCAAACTCATATTATAATTAAACAAATTTTAAATTTGCGAAAAAAAATATGCAATTTAAACATGTAGTTGGTCAGAATTCCATTAAAGAAAGGCTCATAAAGTCATACGCAGATAATAGGTTGGCGCATACACAATTATTTCTGGGTCCTGAGGGTAGTGGAACTCTTCCAATGGCACTTGCATTTGCTAAATATGTAAATTGTAAAAACCGTAGCCCTTACGATAGTTGTGGGACTTGCCCCTCCTGTGTGAAATTTCAGAAGAACTCTCATGCAGATATGCATTTTTACTTTCCTAACAATACTACCGACAGTGTAAAGAAAAACCCGGAATCCAAACTTTTAAGTAATGAATGGAGAGAATACCTTAAATCATGCGAAAATTATGCAGTTAGCAGCGATTGGTATAACTATCTTGGAGTAGGAAATAAGCAGGGTAGTATTAATGTTCGTGATGCAAAAAACATCACCGAAAAAATGTCGATGAAAGCCTATGAGGCTGAATATAAGATTGTTATTATCTGGTTGGCAGAGAAACTTAATATGGATGCCTCCAATAAACTACTTAAAACTCTTGAAGAACCACCTGATAAAACATTAATATTTTTAATAGCAGAACGATTTGAGTTATTAATTCCTACTGTAAGGTCGAGGGCCCAACTTGTAAAGTTTAACTCCATAGATCTTGAAGATCTGGAATTGGCAATGAAGAATATTTCAGAAAAAATTAATCCGGAGATTAATATTTCTGATTTGGCACGTCTGGCGAATGGCAGTTGGAATGAAGCCCGTAAAATTCTTAATGAGACAAGTCTCGAGAATGAGTTTTTCGATCAGTTTAGAAACTGGTTACGATTATGTTTTGCTCCAAAGGATTACAAAGCACTTTTTTCTTTTAACCAGGAAATCAGTCGTTTGGGAAGAGAAAAACAAAAGAGTTTTTTGCAGTATGGTATATCTATAGTTCATTATTGTATTATGATGAATGTGAATAATTATAATGCTGTTAAACTGGTAGGAGAGGAGTTTGATTTTGTAAAAAAGTTTTCTCCATTTATTAATGAAGCCAATCAGAATAAGATTTATGAATTGCTAAATAATGCAATTTATCATGTGGAAAGGAATGCGCATGGAGGAATAATTTTTACTGATTTGAGTTTCAAACTGGTAAATTTACTGAGATTATGTAAGGCCAAAATTAAACCTTAGGTACCCACTAAGTATATCTCGGAATAAGCTACGTGATTCACGCAATTTGATAACCGAATAGGGTATGTCAGACATAAAAAGCCATAAGTTTGAAAGGTAATTTTAATAATAAACTTTTAAACAAATTATTTTTTATGTCAAATGTATATGAACAAAAGGTAAATGACTTTATGGCTAAAGTTATTGCCAAGAATCCAAGTGAATTAGAATTTCATCAAGCAGTACACGAAGTAGTAGAATCAGTTATACCTTTCATCGAGGAAAATCCTCAATATAAAGAGGCGAAAATTCTTGAAAGAATGGTTGAGCCTGAAAGAGTAATAATGTTCCGCGTTCCATGGTTGGACGACAAAGGTGATGTACAGGTAAACCGTGGTTTCCGTATTGAGATGAACAGCGCCATTGGACCTTACAAAGGGGGTCTTCGTTTACACCCTACTGTAAACCTTGGAGTTTTAAAGTTTTTAGCGTTTGAACAAGTGTTTAAAAACTCACTTACTACATTACCAATGGGTGGTGGAAAAGGTGGATCTGATTTCGACCCTAAAGGAAAATCTGACAACGAAGTTATGCGTTTTACCCAGAGTTTCATGAGTGAGCTTTTCCGTCATATTGGACCAAACACTGACGTTCCTGCTGGAGATATAGGTGTTGGTGGACGTGAGATTGGTTTCTTATTCGGACAATACAAAAGATTACGCAATGAATTTACCGGTGTTTTAACTGGTAAA
>PKTA01000181.1 GCA_002869365.1 Marinilabiliales bacterium
AATCATTTTTATTATTATGAGAATAATTAAAAAAGTAAATATAGGAATTAAAACTATCACCAATCAATTACATGCATAACATCATAAATATTTAGTATTCAGCTATAAATAATTAAGAGTATTATGCTCATTATCAAAAAATAAAAACAATCCCAGATGGAATTAGAACAATTCAAAACTGCTGTTATGTTTTGCCGAATAGTACTATTTATCTTTCCAATAAAACAATAGAGTTACATATCGATAAACTATGGAGATGCTAACAAAATTATCATTGCCATACATTATTATTGTAAATAACTAGTTCTACTCTACTGCATAATAGACCTTTAACTATAAATATTTTGATTTAAGTTATAATTTCACTATTTTTGGATGAACATTACAAAGCAATACAAACAAATTCTAAAGCATTATGAAAAACATTATTGAACAGCATCTGTTCTTTTCCAGGAGCGATGTACAAATTACTAACACACCTATCGGTTTAAAAATCGAACTAAAGTCTTGTAAAACAGTTAACAAAGCAGGGATGCCAGACTTTCCAGGAAAGTTTATAAGGGTAGCACTCCCTGAAAATACCAGAGCTAAAAAAGTAACTGAAGAAATACAGCGTACTTCAAAAATATCTCAAGAGTTTCAACTTGTAACCAGCGCTCAGGAACCTGTTTTTGTTTATTTGAATGAAAATAATGAAACCGTAAGTTCAGATTCTGAATACCACAAACCCGATAATAAAGCATATCAAGATGCTTTAGAAACTACTCAACCAGTTGTTGAATTAGTAAATACTGAGTGGATAGATAATATTCCCATTGCGGTTTTAAAAGTAATTCCGCTTAGATATATTAATAATGGAACCATCGACTTGGCAGAAATTATAAAAGTTAATATTCAATTAGAAAAATTCAAACATAAAAGCCATACGCCGCTTAACATAAGGAAAAAGCGGTTTAGGGATATTAATAAGTTAGATCGGTTAATTGCAAATCCACAAATAATCGACAATATAAACCTCGCCCCCATAGATGTTGAAGCAGCAGATTTTTCTATAGAAGCAAACTCTGTGGATATTCCAGATTCGGTTGATTATTTAATAATTACTGATAATAAAAAATGGAATGAAGATAAGACTTCAGGGGCTTATGCCGGTGATTTGGTAACGGAATTTCAAAGACTTGCTAACTGGAAAAAACAAAGAGGTCTTAGAACGCATATTGCTAAAATCCAAGATATTGTAGATGGATTATATGGAAATTTTTCCACCGGTACTAGAGATTTACAAGAACTTATTAGAAATTTTTTGAAAAACTTTTGCGCAACGAAAGGTGTGGAGTGGGTGTTAATAGGTGGCGACACATGTGTAGTCCCAGTAAGGAAGGCATGTGGGTCTGCACACGGACGAATTAAAAAAGGGATAGCAGAAGATGCATCATCAGGGTCAACTGAGGATGGCGTTTTAAGTGGTGACAATACTATTGCATGGAAAGGAACATTTCTTGCAATGCGAGTAAAGTTGGATAATACAAACAATCCTGAGTTTGGAAGAAATGGTCATATTCTAACTAATTTTAGAACTGGTGAAATAATTCCTTTTGATAATGCCGGCACTTCAAATTCTACTACTCCGGGTTGGTATTTTACTACTGACGACACCTTTGCCACTAGGTCGACGGCCCTAACACAATGGATAAGAATTAACGGACCTAAAAATAGAATAAATGATACTATGGTATGGTATACACCTGATAATATTATACCAACAGATTTATACTATTCAAGCCTATATAGTTCTGAATATGTTAATGGAAAAAAAGACTGGGATCACCTAAACAATGGTCTTTATGGCCAACATAATTGGGATAACTTACAACTTGACGGAACTGATTTTGTAGCGGACATCGGTTTAGGTCGTGCGCCAGTAGAAAGCCAGGCTGAAGCTGCTGTATTTGTAAATAAAGTTCTGGATTATGAAAAGTGGGATGAAAACCCGGGCGTGAATTCTGTTGAAAGGTTCAAAAAGATGCTGTATGTTTCAGCAAATTGGGGAAGTTATCGAAGAATAAAACCTCAGCCAGGAAATACTAATCCACCAACTAAAAATCGATATTATTCAAATGCTGCTTCATCTTATTCATTATTAAATACAGAAGTAAAACCTCCTGATGTTGGAACAAAATTAATTTGTCATATTACTGATACAAACCGCCAAATTATTGAGTTTAACCTTAATGCAGACAGCAATAATCATGGTTGGTATTATGCTACTTCTGGAGCCAATATCTCTCCTAGTAAATATACTTTACCATATTTTGGAATCGATATACCTGTTCCTACTTCATGGATTGTAGTTTACGGTAACAGTGCTCAATTAACACCTATTTACTATGCTTTAGATAAGTCAGGTCAGGATTCTTCAATGACTGAGCAAGAGGAATTACGTAAGTGGATGAAGAGTAACTTCTATAGAATTAATCAGATACAAAGGCTTTATACTGATGAAACAGATTTATCTCCTGTTGAGTATGCTGATGAATCGATAAAACACCTAACGTCAGATAATCTTAAAGAAGAGTTGAATAAAGGGCCACATTTTGTTAGCCTCTCAGGTCATGGCAATTCCGATTGGGTAGCATATCTTAATACGGCCTTAATTAATTCTACAACAAACGGTAACAAGACTTCAATAATGATTGCTGATTCTTGTTCAACCAATAAATTTGATGTTAACGATTCTCTTGGTGAAAATGCGCTAAAACATTCAGGGGGAGGTGCTGTAGCATATATTGGAAACTCACGATACAGTTGGGTTGGATTGGGTGATGATTATAGATTAGAGTTTTTTAAGACTATGCAATACTCTCGTCACCTGGGCGATTTAAATGACTCAAGATGTAATTTTGCAAATGAGAATAGTATTTATAAAGTTTGGGTAATTCTAGCTCAAAATATGAATGGCGATCCTGAGATGCCGGTTTTCCGAGATTATAAAGACGCCATTCCTCGATTTGTTGGTAATAGTAGAACTCTGGAATTACATCGATCTACTTGCCAATGGGTTGAAAAGATGGTGTATAAAAACAAGGTTTTCTTCGATAGTGTACAATCAGGTCTAAATGCTGGTCATGATGGTTGTTACTATTGTTTAAGAAGCCATCATACACACTAACATATTATAACCCGTTTACATTTGGCTCTTTTTCTATTGCCCCAAGACCATAAAGGGTGGAAAAAGAGCCAATTTTCAACAATCACCCTTTAGGGCAAGGGCAAAATTGATGAAAACTGGTTCCATTTTTTTAATTTTTATCCAAAATGCACAAGGGGTTAAAACATAAAATAGTAGAAGAAAGGTTTTCGGAATTATTTTCGAAACCTTTTTTTTGGAAAGATGATTCATTAAACTCATTGTAATGCCATATTTTTTAATGATTCATTTCTAACAATAAAAATTATTTGTACTCTTATCCTACGAAATTAAAAATATCAGCCCCAATTACCTTATTATCTTATAATTAGACCAGAGGCCATTTTTAATTAATATGCAACATTGCTACTTTTTATTATTACAGAAGCCCAACTTGCAATATTTTGATGTAAGTGAAATTTTAATTTAATAATTGTCAATGAAAACACCATCTGTTCCAATGATTTTAACACTACCTATATATCTGACATAGTGAATATTAACACTTATAATAAGTTTAACATTTATATAAATTTATGTTTAAATAAATTTTAACAATATGATTTAAATATAACTACATTTGTGATACTAATTTGTGAAAAAAAATGGATAATTTTAATACTCTATCCGACAATGAGCCTCCTCTTGATACGGAAGAACTAAACTCAGAAATAGTACCCTTTGCTACTGTTTCAAGCGAGAAGCCTTTTATAAATTCTGAGATTCCTAATTCGGATTTCAACACTGTAAGCCCTGCTACCGAACAGTTTCGGTCAGAATATTTTCCGCAGGCCACAGATAAACAGTGGAATAGCTGGCGATGGCAAATTCAGAATAGTTATACAAAATTCGATAAACTTTCGGAGGTAATTGGTGAAAGCCACATTGATGATATGATATCGTTATCCAATTCAAGAAAATTACCTTTGAGAATTACTCCCTATTATGCAAGTTTATTGGATAATAAAGGAAACGATTATGCCATTGCAAAATCTGTAGTTCCTTCAAAACTTGAATTTATTACTTCACCTGGCGAAGAGTTGGATCCACTTCATGAAGATAGTATGTGCCCCACTCCCAACCTGGTTCACCGCTATCCCGACCGTACTTTATTGCTTTCAACAGGCTTTTGTTCAGTTTATTGCAGATATTGCACAAGAACTCATATGGTACAAAAGGAGAAAAAACACTATGGAACAAAAGCATGGGAAAATTCAATTAATTATATAAAAAATAATCCTAATGTCCGCGATGTTATTATTTCTGGAGGTGATCCTCTAACGATGAACGACTCGCACCTTGAGTTTTTGCTTTCTTCATTGCATGCAATTCCTCATATCGACATTATCAGGATTGGAACAAAAGTGCCCATGGTTCTTCCTCAGCGAATCACAAAAAAACTTGTGAAAATGCTGAAGAAATATCACCCTCTTTATATGAGTATTCATGCTACACATCCTGATGAAATTACTCCTGAGGTTACAGAAGCCATAACACGTCTTGCCGATGCAGGCATAGTACTTGGAAGCCAAACAGTATTACTCAAAGGTGTAAACGACTCGGTAGAAACCATGAAATCGCTAATTTTTAAACTCTTGAAAGTTCGTGTTAAACCTTACTATATCTATCAATGTGATCCTATTCCTGGCTCTTCTCACTTTAGGACTCCCGTGTCGAAAGGCATAGAAATTATTCAGGGACTTCGCGGGCATATTTCCGGCTATGGAATACCACATTATGTTATCGATGCTCCCGGAGGTGGTGGCAAAGTTCCAATATTGCCTGAATATTATCAGGGCAGAGATGGAGATAATGTTGTAATTAAAAATTTTGAGGGGAAAATTTACAAATATTACGACCCCATATAATGAACCTCTTCA
>PKTA01000022.1 GCA_002869365.1 Marinilabiliales bacterium
GAGTGCTCTTGAGTGCATAGAGTTAAAAGTGCCTTTAGTTACAAGTTGCGTGTTTGAGGGTATAAAAATTAGTGCACTATAACTATTTTGCGTAACAAACTAAGAATACATGTGTTACTGGTTTCTTCCTGATGATGGAGTAGAGATGTCTAATTTTTTGATCCTGTCCCTAAAAGTCGACAGTTTCATACCCAGGTTTTTGGCAGCACTACTTTGATTTCCATCAGATTTATTAATTGCATCGGCGAGCAGTCTGGTCTCTATACAATTAAGTAATTCTTTATAAGACATATTGCCGGAATCGAAACATACTTTACATGATTTTACGATATTTTCTATCATGTCATTATCTTTAAACCTGTCGGGAAGGTCTTTCATGCTAATCGTTTTCTCAGCAAAAAGAGCTGATCTCTGAACAACATTTCGTAATTCCCTGACATTACCCGGCCAGTCGTAGTTCATAAACAATTCCATTACCTCATCACTAACATCCAAATTTTCTTTGGGTTTATACCTTTTCACAAAATGTTTTACCAGTAACGGAATATCGTTTTTTCTCTCCCTGAGGGGAGGAATTCTAAGTTCAACAACATTAATGCGGTAATATAAGTCTTGCCTAAACAATTTATTTTCTACCAGATCTTTCAACTCCACTTTTGAAGCACAAACTAATCTAACATCAATTGGAATTGGTCTCGTGCCTCCAATATGACGTATCTCTTCGGCTTCTATAGCCCTTAGTAATTTGGATTGAACATTTAGTGGAGAATCATCAATATCATCCAGAAAAAGCGTGCCTCTGTCGGCAAGTTCAAACATGCCTTTTTTACTATGATCAGCATTAGTAAAAGAACCTTTTTCAAAACCAAATAACTCGCTTTCCAACAAATCGGGAGGCAGGGTTGCCAAACCAATTTTCACCAAAGGATACTGACCTCTCTGACTTAAATGATGAATATAATCGGTAAAAACTTCTTTACCTACTCCGGTTTCTCCAATAAGAAGAACGCTAATATCGGAATCGGCAATACGGTTAATGCGCTCGATTAAGTCGAGCATTTTACTGTCTTGTGTTATTAATGAAACGGATTTTAGAAGACTCATATCTACTCTGCTTGGGTTTCAGACAAACCAATCTTATCGCTAAGTTCATTAAGAGCCGCAATATTTTCCAGAGCCGATTTCTCATCCATGCAACTCAAGGCTGTGCCAACATGGGCTAATACATAATCGCCTACTTTTGCTTCCGGAACCCATTCAACACATATATCTCTTTTAACTCCACCAAAATCAACAACGGCCATTCCGAAGCCATCATCTTGGCTTATTGACAGAATTTTACCGGGTAATGATAAACACATAGCACTTTTTTTTGCTAATGTATGTAAAAAACTATATGTGTCCAAATAAAAGTGGGAAAGGCTAAAGTTCAAAGGCTAAAGTGGCAAAGGCTAAAGTGGAAAGGCTAAAGTGAAAAGGCTAAAGTTTAAAGGCTAAAGGGGGGAAGGCTAAAGTAGAATTAAAATGTTAAAAGAAAAATATTTAATTTTGTTATCAGAAATAAAACCCTTTAACAATGAAAGAAAATAATTTATCTGACAGACTTCTTAATTTTTCAATAAGTGTAATTATTTTTTTGAGAAGAGTAAATAATTCTGAAGAGTTTCTAATTATTAAAAGACAGTTAATCAAGTCATCAACTTCTTCAGGAGCAAATTATGAGGAGGCTCAAGGTGCATCTAGCAGATCAGATTTCACAAATAAAACTAGAATTTCCTTAAAAGAAATGAGAGAATCTAATTATTGGCTGAAAGTAATTTATGGCATTTTAATTCTGGGAGAGTTAAAACCGGATTGTGAAATCTTAATACATGAATCAGAGGAGTTAAAAAATATACTTGGCTCAATTTGTAAAAAAACAGAGCGAGTTAAATAACAAATACCACTTTAAACTTTAGCCTTTTCCTACTTTAAACTTTAGCCTTCCTTTACTTTAGCCTTTAGCCTTTAAACTTTAGCCTTTAGCCTTTCCCACGTAATCCCGCAACCCATTCACGAAATCCCGCAATATATCCAATTCACCTATTTAGAACAAATACAAACTACTCTTAATAGTTAATTTATAACACTATGCTTTTGAGTTTGTTATGTGATAAAATAACAATTATAATATTTTGAATTTTAATTTCGGAACGCCTCTTGCCTAAGGCATTATATGCCATTGTCAACCAACATACGTATAAAGGGAAAAATTGCTGAAATAATAGATGATGAAGCAGGCAGAAATGTAAGAATAGTCTGCAATAGCGAACATGTGTTGGTAAAAATTACTGATTTGAATGATATTGGCCTTGGTGATGATATTAATTTAAAAGGAAATATTGATATAAAGTCACTGGAAATAAATGATATAGAAGTAAATTTAAACAAATATTAATTCCCGTCGGTTGACGGATTAAAAAAATCAATATTATGGGCATAAGACGAAAAACGTATTTAGAGGCTGCCATGGATAAGGGTTATTCGCGTCGCGACTTCATGAAGTTGGGAGCTATGATGACCGCTTTTATGGGACTCGAATCGAGTATGATAGGCCAGGTTACCAAAGCCATGGAAAAGGCTACCAGAATTCCAATTATTTGGTTGCATGGTCAGGAGTGTACTTGCTGCAGCGAATCATTTATCAGATCATCGCATCCCCTTGTTGCCGATATTCTATTGGATTTGGTTTCATTGGATTATACCGAAACATTGATGGCTCCTTCCGGCTATCAGGCAGAAAAATCGCTGCATGACACCATGACTAACTTTCATGGAAAGTATCTTCTTTGTGTGGAAGGATCTATACCTACTAAGGAAGAAGGAGTTTATTGTTGTATAGGTGGAAAGACATTTGAAAGTATTGTAGAAGAAGCCGCCGAAGGCGCAAAAGCAATTGTTGCCTGGGGAAGTTGTGCTTCCAACGGTTGTGTACAATCTGCCAAACCTAATCCAACCGGAGCAACCCCAATACATGAAATTATTAAAGGAAAACCTATTATAAATGTACCCGGATGTCCTCCAATAGCTGAAGTTATGGCCGGAGTTGTTGTTCATTTACTAACATTCGACAGAATACCGGAACTCGACAGGCTTCATAGGCCTAAAGCGTTTTATTCCAGAAGAGTACACGATACATGTTACCGTCGTCCCAATTACGATGCCGGTTTGTTTGTTGAGTCATTCGACGATGAGAACGCCAAAAAAGGATATTGTTTGTATAAAATGGGATGTAAAGGACCTGTTACTTACAATGCTTGTGGTGTTATCAGATGGAATAATGGTGTAAGTTTCCCTATTCAGTCGGGTCATCCTTGTATAGGATGTAGCGAAGAAAACTTCTGGGATAACGGAGGTTTTTACAAGCGATTACCAAACTTCCCGGGATTTGGAATTGAATCCAATGCTTATAAAGTTGGTTTAGGATTAGGAATTGCCACCGGAGTAGGAGTTGCTGCTCATGCTGTTGTAACAAACATACGAAAACGTAAATTAATAGCAGATGGCGAGTGTGAACAAACAAATGTCGAATCGTAAAAGAAAGGAGGATATATTATGAGTCAAAGAATAGTAGTTGATCCTATTACAAGGATAGAAGGCCACCTGAGAGTGGAAATAGAAGTAAAAGACGGCAAAATAGTTGATGCATATAGTTCCGGAACCATGGTTCGGGGTATGGAGCTTATTTTGAAAGGTCGAGATCCTAGAGATGCATGGGCATTTACCGAAAGAGTTTGTGGTGTTTGTACCACAGTGCATGCGCTGGCTTCGGTTAGAAGTGTGGAAAATGCACTTGGCATTGTAGTACCACCAAATGCAGATATTGTAAGAAACCTTATGTTTTGTTCGCAGATGATGCAGGATCATGTGGTCCATTTTTATCATTTGCATGCTCTCGACTGGGTTGATGTTGTTTCTTGTTTGAGTGCCGACCCGGCCCAAACTTCAGCACTTGCTCAAAGTATTTCCAACTGGCCAAAGAGTTCGGTGGGATATTTTAAAGATATACAAAAGAGAATTAAGAAATTCGTTGATAGCGGACAGTTGGGAATTTTTGCAAATGGATATTGGGGCCATAAAGCCTATAAACTTCCTGCAGAAGCCAATTTAATGGCTGTTGCACATTATCTTGAGGCCCTCGAATGGCAAAAAGAAATAGTTAAGGTTCATACCATTTTTGGTGGAAAGAATCCTCATCCAAATTATCTTGTGGGAGGAGTTCCATTATCGGTAAACCTTAATGAATCCAATGCCTTAAATGCTGAAAGACTTGCTTATGTTAAGCAACTACTCGACGATGCAAAAACATTTATCGACCAGGTATATATCCCTGATTTAATGGCTATTGCCTCTTTCTATAAGGATTGGGGAGCCATTGGTGGCGGATTGGAAAATTATCTTTCCTATGGTGATCTTCCCACAAATGGATATAATGATGTTTCAAGTTTTAAATTCCCAAGAGGAATTATCATGGGACGCGACATTAGTAAAATCCATGAAGTTGATGGAACAGATCCGGATCAAATTAAGGAGTTTATTGCTCATTCATATTATGACTATGATAGTGGTAATAAGAGTGGTAAACATCCATGGGAAGGACAAACTAATCTGAATTATACTGGCCCTAAACCTCCTTACGATCAGTTAAATGTGGATGGAAAATACAGTTGGTTAAAAACTC
The DNA here is from genome assembly GCA_002869365.1 of Marinilabiliales bacterium. Lineage (GTDB taxonomy): Bacteria > Bacteroidota > Bacteroidia > Bacteroidales > F082 > BM524. The sequence goes on from PKTA01000022.1 coordinate 4,721, forward strand.
CACGTTGGAAGGGCAATGCAATGGAAGTTGGTCCATTAGCAAGAGTATTGGTAGGTTATGCCTCCGGAAGAGAAGATTATAAAGAAGTTGTGGAAGGTGCACTTGCACAGCTTAATGTTCCTGTTGGAGCATTATTTTCTACTCTGGGACGCACAGCAGCCCGCGGACTGGAAACCAAACTTGTTGCAAACTGGGCTCAGGAATTTTTCGACTCACTCATTTCAAACATTAAGAATGGTGATTCACGTATGCACAGCGATTATATGTGGGATCCAAAAGACTGGCCTGATGAGGCTAAAGGTGTTGGTATGACAGAGGCTCCTAGAGGTGCACTGGCTCACTGGTCGGTAATTAAGGATAAGAAACTCGATAATTATCAACTTGTTGTACCAAGTACATGGAATGCTTCACCAAGAGACGAAAGAGGACAAATGTCGGCTTATGAGGCCTCCTTAATTGGAACTCCGGTGGCTGATCCTGAAAGTCCGTTAGAACTATTAAGAACAATACATTCATTCGACCCATGTATTGCATGTGCAGTGCATGTTTACGATGAGAAAGGAAGTTATGTTCATCAAATTCAAACTTTTTAGTTATGTATAAATATGCGAGAATTGAAAAAACATTAATGCACCCCAAATATGTTTGGCAATTGCCTGTTAGGTTTTATCACTGGATAAATGCCCTTGTGGTTGTTATCCTTGGAGTAACCGGATTTATAATCGGAAATCCTCCGGGAATTACCACAGTATCTGAAGCTTCTCTTGGATATTGGTTTGGAACGGTAAGATTTATTCACTTTGTGGCAGCCTATGTATTTTTCTTTAATTTTCTTTTCAGACTTTATTGGGGCTTTGTTGGAAACAAATTTGCTAAATGGAAAAACTTTATCCCATATACAAAAGCCCATTGGGTTGATATGTGGGATGTATTGAAAGTAGATATCTTTCAGGTAGAGTGCAGTAAAAACCCTAATCTGGGTCATAATGCACTGGCAAGTTTTACCTACTTCCTCACTTTTATAGTATTTCTTTTACAAACATTAACGGGATTTGGAATTTATGCCGCCATGAGCCCCAGTTGGTTTCCACAACTTTTTGCCTGGATACCATCTGTTTTGGGTGGCGACATAGCAACCCGACAAATTCATCATATTTTGATGTGGTTCTTTGTTTTGTTTGCTATTGTACATGTTTATCTTGTTTTCTATCACGATTATATAGAAAAGAATGGCGTTACTTCATCTATGATAGGTGGATGGAAGTTTCAGGATAAGGATAAAGTTGAAAGAGAAAAGGACTAAATTAAAAATGTTTTAATAATTAAATGCTTAAACCTTTTTGTTTTATGAGGGTTTAAGCATTTTTTATTTGCTTAATTTTACCAAATGGCAGAATCACATAAAGAAAAGAAAATCCTGATTATGGGTCTGGGTAATATATTACTCAACGATGAAGGAATAGGAGTACAGGTAGTTAGAGAAATGGAAAACCTGAAACTTCCTGATAATGTTGATTTACTTGATGGGGGAACAGGCGGATTTGTTTTACTATCATTATTTCAGGATTATAATATTATAATTATTATCGATGCTACTTTGGGAGATGAAGAAATAGGTAATATTAAAGTATTGGAACCCAAATTTTCAAGTGATTTCCCAAAATCGTTGAGCACTCATGAGTTGGGCATGAAAGATATGATAGAATCGGCTATGCTATTGGAAAAAGTTCCTAAACTTTATTTGGTGGCTGTTAACATAAACCCTCAACAGGATATGGATATGAAAGTAAGTCCTGTGATGATGAAAAAAGTACCCGAAATCATTGATATGGTTTTGGTAATACTTGAAGAATTGAAATAAACTTATTTGATACTTTTTAAATATTTCTTTCTTACAATTAGTTTCACTGAACGTGGAACTATTTCAAAATATAAAGGAGAATGGCCCAATGATTCACCATCTGTTTCCAAAAACAAATTTTTGTCTGGCGAGGATTCAATTACAAAACTTTTCCCCCTAAAAGTTTCAACCTCTTTCATATTAATAAAAGAACCATCATAGAGATTTTTTATGTTTCTGATAACTCTCAGTTTTGAAGTTTTTCTTACAAGTGTAACATCGAACAAACCGTCGTCAGAAACTGCATTTGGTAATTGCATCATACCACCCCCATTATATTTACAAATGCCAATGCTTAGTGTAAAAACTTTTCCGCTGAAAACCTGTTTATTATCAGCGCATATCGTAAGGTTTGTATAGGTATATTGAAACAAACTTTGTAATAAGTTAATAAGATAGACTAATATCCCGCCTCTTCCTTTTTCCTTTGACAGATTGGTTTTTTTTGCCACCAAAGCATCATAACCCATGCCGGCAATATTTACGAAGTAACGGTCTTCTTTTTCACTTACGTGTTCATAATTTACTTTTCCAACATCCTGTAAAAAAGTATTGCCCTTTTTAATGGCGTTTATCATCTTGCTATACGATTTATGCATACCGTAATGACGACCCCAGTCGTTACCTGTACCAACTGTAATTAGGCCTAAAGTAATTTCGGTAGTAGCATAACGTGTTTGGCGAAATAAACCATTAACCACTTCATTCATAGTGCCATCGCCACCAACTATTATTAATTTTTTATAAGCCTTTTGTTGTATTGAATCTCTTGTAATATCAATTGCCTGGAAGGCTCTCTCACTAAAAACATAATCAAGTTTTAATCCTGAATTATCCAGTAATCTTTTTATTTCAGGCCATTCGCGTTCGCATCTTTTGCTACCAGCATGAAGGTTCACAATTACCAGCCAATTATCGTTTTCAGAAATCATAAGCCAATTTTTTTAATTTTCCTTCTCATCTTGTTTCTCAGTATAAAAAGCATGCAAATATTTGTATTTCAGATAGGTAGAATGAGAATTATTATAAGACACCCTGATTCCGTTAATTCCGTGAAGAAAGCCTTTATTGAAAAAATAATCGCGTATAAAACGTAATGCCGGATTAAAGATAATTTTTAAAAATGGTGCTTTTTTACCTTTTTTATAATATGCTTTGGCACCCAATTTTGCGAATTTATCACTTTGTTTTTTTAGTTCTTCGAATGAATAAAATGAGTGATGAAGCAAATCGCCATTTAATTTATAAATATTTGATTTATCATAATAAACAAACTCATCATGGGGGTTTAATCCTGCCCATTTACCTTTTGTTTTATCAAATAATCTCAATTTAGTGTCAGGATACCAACCGCTGTGATTAATCCATTTATCACCTATCCGTGTAAGGCGATTCATGCTATATCCGTCGTAATCAAAACCTTGTTTTTTAACTTCAAGGATAGAATTTTTTAATTTTTTCGACAATTCTTCATCCGCATCAAGCGAAAGCACGATATTATATTCCGCCTGTTTAAGGGCGTAGTTCTTCTGGTCGATATACGAATTAAATTCGTGTGTGATAACCTTTGAACCAAAACTTTTAGCAATTTCAACTGTTTTATCTGTTGAGAAAGAATCCACAACAACAATTTCGTCGGCAATATCAACTACCGATTTTAAACAGCGGGAGATGTCCCTCTCCTCGTTAAATGCAATGATTACAACTGAAATATTTACCATAAAATTATTGCAAAGATAATTAAGATGGTGAAAAAATTAATATTATTGTAAATAATTTAAAACTTAAAAATCAAATTAAACACATGAAAAAAATTAACCTATTAATTGTTATCCTGCTATTGTTTGGATTTCAATCAGTTTATTCACAGCAGGGATACACAGCTACAAAAGTATTTGGAAAAGAACAACTTGCAGTTAGAGATTTAAGATCGAGTGCTATTGCCGGAAGTATAGGGTGGAATGGATTATCGGGAGTTGGAGTAAGTTTTCGTATTTATCCAACTACTAAAGTAGGTGTTGAAGCCGGTCTGGGCCTGGCATCAACAGGTTTTAAATTAGGGGTAAGGGGCAAATATTTGTTTTCAGATAAGAATTTTACCCCAGTAGTAGGAGCAGGCTTTTTATATGGTACAGGAAGTAGTTTAGATATTACTTATGATGCTACCAGCAGCCAGCCGGAATACACGTATCAGGTAAAAGCTTCTCCATTTCTTCAAATTGTAGGCGGTTTTGAATATATGAGTAATGGTGGGTTTCTTATAGGTTTTGATGCCGGTTATGCTGCTTTGCTTAATGGAACTAATTATGTGATTACCAGTGGTTCTCCTACCAAAGAAACATTAACTGCCATGGACATTGCATTAGGAAGCGGTATAGTTTTAGATATTACCATTGGATTTGCTTTTGGAAGATAAACCTTTGGAATTATTGCTTCCAGAAAGCCGGAGAAAGTACTATTAGAATTGTAAATAATTCCAATCTGCCCAGCAGCATTAAAAAGGATAATAACCATTTGGCCACAGGTGTAAAAAACCCATAGTTTTCTACCGGACCAACTCCTCCAATTCCGGGACCAATATTTCCCAGTGATGCAATAGTTGCTCCTATTGAAGTTTCAAAGTCGTAGCCCATTACAGAAAGGGCGATGGTTCCTGAGGCAAAAATCAATACATAAATGATAAAGAAAGCCATCACATTAAAAATGATATTTTGAGATACTGCTTTCCCATTAAATTTTACAGGAATTATTGCATTCGGGTGTATTGCTCTTTTTAATTCCAGCCACGAGTTTTTAATTAGTAGTAAATGTCGTACTATTTTTATTCCACCACCTGTTGAGCCTGCACTTCCACCCAAAAACATAAGTGCAAAAACCAACATCCACAGATATCCAGGCCAGATATAGTAATTGGCTGTAACAAATCCGGTGGTTGTAAGTATGGAAACAACGGTAAACAATGAATCGCGGAAGGCTTTCTCGGCTCCTTCATGCATAAAAATTATCAGTCCAATCCCGATTATAACACTAATTACTACTATTATTGTTATATATGCTTTAAACTCCTGATTAGCCCAGATTTTGGAAAACTTCCTGTGAAGAGCCAAATAATGCAGTGTGAAGTTTATTCCTGCCAATGCCATAAAAACTATTATTATGTACTGTGAATAGGCAGAAAAACCTGAAATACTATCGTTTTTGGTTGAGAACCCTCCTGTAGCCATAGTTGCAAAAGAATGGCAAACCGAATCGAAGAAATCCATTTCACCAGCCCAAAGGAGCAGAACTTCGGCAATTGTGAATATCACATAAATTCCCCATAAACGTTTTGCAGTAGCGGTAATTCTGGGATGCAGACGGTCGGGAGTGATGCCCGGCATTTCGGCAACCAGCAACTGCATACCTCCAATTCCTAAAAATGGAAGTATGGCCACTGTTAAAACAATAATCCCCATTCCACCAATCCAGTGTGTCATGGCGCGCCAATATAATATGCTTTTGGGAAGAATTTCTATTTCACTTAAAATAGATGCCCCGGTTGTTGTAAAACCTGAAATTGTTTCGAAAAATGCATCTGTAAATGAGGGTATAGCGCCACTGAACAAATAGGGTAAAGCACCAAAGAGAGACATAAGAATCCAACTTAAACTTACGATAAGATAGCCTTCTCTTTTACCTATTCCTTTTTTGGTATCACGCCCAAAAACATACCATGAAATAAGCCCTAAGCCCAAAGTAACAGCCACGGAATATATAAAAGGCGTTAAAGTTTCATTATAATACCACGCAACGAAAATGCCAGTGGATAAAAATAAAGACTCGAATATAAGTAGGAAACTTAATACTCTAAAAATAACTCTATATTTTATTACAGATCGGAACGGCATTTTTTATGAGTTAAAACCAAATCCAGTTTTCTGATACATCTTTTCCACTTTGGAAATGATTCCCGGAAGGGCAAAAACAACAACCTTGTCGCCTTCATTAATTTGGAAGTCGCCCACAGCAATAAATGATTCATTACCGCGTATTATACCTCCAATTACGCTTCCATCCGGTATTTTCAAATCGCGTATTGGCTTTTTAGTTACCTGAGAGCCTTTCATTGCAACCAATTCCACTATATCGGAATTAATCCCACTCAAACATTTCTTTAGTGACGAAACCTCGTTGCCCATGGCATGCATAACAATATTACTTGCTGCAGTAAGTTTTTTATTTAAGATAGTATCAATTCCAATATTTTGCGAAATCTCAATATAATCAAGGTTTTCTACCAAGGCAATTGTCTTCTTAACACCAAACTTTTTAGCATGTAAACAGGTAAGAATATTTGTTTCTGAACTATTGGTAACGGCGATAAAAACATCTGTATTCTCGATACCTTCTTCGTCGAGTAAGTCAACATTTCGGGCATCTCCGTTAATGAGCAGGGTGTCGGTTAAAATATCTGTGAGGCTGTGGCATCTTTCACTATCCGATTCAATAAGTTTTATGTTATAGTCGTTTTCAAGTTCTCTACAAATAACCTTTCCAACACGTCCGCCACCAACAACCATGATGTTGCTAATTTCGTATTTTTTCTTTCCTGCCAGATTAAGTAAATCGTCGAGAGAATCTGGTTTAGAAACCACATAAACCATATCGCCTTCCTTAAAACTGCTTGTTCCTGTGGGGATAAAAGAACTCTGATCCCTGTTAATGGCTACAGCCCTGAAATTTAAAGGGCCATGTTCCTTTGCAATGTCAATAAGGGTTTTATTACTTACCGGAGCCCCGTTTTCAATTTTTATCAGATATACGGAAAGTTTATCGTTTGACAGGTTAAACATATCGTAAACCTGTGGATTTTTTATAAGATTTACAACCTCATGACCCGAAATGTCTTCAGGAGAAATCATATAGTCAACACCTAATTCCTCATAAACTTTAAGGTTTTCCGATGAAAGATGCTGTAAAGTATTTACCCTTGCAATGGTGTTTTTGGCGCCCAGTTTTTTAGCCAGGATTGAGGTTATAATGTTCACCGTTTCATCGTGCAATACCGAAATCACCAGGTCGGCTTTATCAACGCCGGCTTGTTTTAATACACCTACCGAATTGGATTCGCCAACTATGGTTAATAAATCGGTATGGGTCTCAACCATCTTTAAGAGCTCTTCATGAGGATCGATAATAGTAATGTCGTGATTGGAATTAACCAAAGCTTCTGCAATATAAAAACCAACCTCTCCGTCACCTGCAATAAATATATTCATTTCAAACAATTTACGGTCTGCAAAATAAGCAACAATATTCTTTCAATCATAGCTAATGTAGGAATTATTTATCATTTAAGGTAAAAAGTATATTTTTGACAACTAATTCGTCGAATGATGCTTGAAAAGATTATCGCTTCTGGTGCTCAGAAAAACCATGAACAAAAATTTTCTATTCTAATCCCAAGTTGGAATAATATTGATTATTTGAAGCATTGCCTGAAAAGCATAGAAGTTAATTCTGCTTATAATCATCAAATTATAATTATAATAAATGAAGGTTCCGACGGCACTTATTCCTGGCTTAAAAGCCAGAAAAAATATGATTTTGTTTACTCTCCCAACAATATTGGGATATGCTATGGGCTTAATGCCTGTCGTGCTTTGGTAACTACCGATTACATACTTTATCTTAATGACGATATGTATGTTTTACCAAATTGGGATAAGGCACTTTTAGATGAAATAAATGAAATTGGCCATAAGGAATTCATGTTATCGGCTACCATGATTGAGCCCCATTATACAAATAATAAAAGTGTTATTGTAGCCGATTACGGTGATGATTTGGAGAGTTTTCAGGAAGAGAAATTGCTAAAAAAATTTATGACTTTTGAAAAAAAGGATTGGAGTGGAAGCACCTGGCCTCCAAATGTTTTACATGTCGATTTGTGGGATTTAGTAGGAGGGATGAGCGTGGAATTTTCACCGGGCATGTATTCCGATCCTGATTTCTCAATGAAATTATGGAAATCCGGTGTAAGACTTTTTAAAGGAGTTGCCAACAGCAGAGTTTACCATTTTGGCTCAAAATCCACAGGCAGAGTTAAAAAAAACAAAGGGAAAGAAACTTTCATTAATAAATGGGGAGTTAATCCCTCTACATTTACTAATAAATATTTAAAAAGGGGAGAGGATTATGATGGTCCATTGGAAGATTATTTCCCAAGTTCATCAGATAAACTAAAGGTAAAGTTTAAAAAGTTATTTTAAAATCATCCCAGTCGAAACCAACATTGAATTTTTTGCGAAAATCCTCCAACTCTTGTGCCTTAAAAACAAAACTAATATTATGTTCTTGCCCATCCTTCGCATCATATAAAACATTTCCTTTGGCATCGATGAGCATGGTGTCGCCATTATAATTTATCCCCGAATTATCATTTCCCACACGATTTACTCCAATAATACAAGCAATATTTTCTATCGCTCTTGCTGTTAGCAAATTACGCCATGGATATGCTCTTACAGCCGGCCAGTTAGCCACATAAATTGCCATATCGTATTCAAAACCGGAAGATTTACTGTAGTGATTTTTACTCCAAACAGGAAATCTTAAATCGTAACAAATCATGGGTTTTATTTTCCAGCCTTTTAATTCAACTATAAGTTGCGATTCGCCTGCTTTTATTTTTTTATGCTCACCTCCCATTGAAAAAACATGGCGCTTGTCGTAGCGCTCAAAAGAACCATCGGATCTCATCCAAATGAGAGTATTCGAATATTTGGAGTTTGTATCCAGAAGAAAACTTCCGCAAATGCAGGTGGTTAATTCAGAAGATAATCCTTTAAGCCACCCCATGGTTTTTCCATTGATTTCTTCTGCATATTTTTCCGGGTTAACCGGGAAACCTGTCGTAAAGGTTTCAGGTAAAATAATTAAGTCATGATAATCGAATTCTTTTCTTATTTTTTCTTCAAAAGCAATTCTGTTGGCCTGGGGATTTTCCCAAACCAAATCACTTTGAAGGGCTAAAACTTTTAAATCTTGCATAATATTTCGGCTGCTTTTAAGAGTGTTGATTCTTCTTTGGCAAAACAAAATCTCAGACTTTGGTTTTCTTCACCGTATTTGTAGAAAGGAGATACCGGCACCGATGCTATTCCATGTTCAATAGTTAAACGTTTGGCAAAATCCAATTCCTTTTCATCGCTTATCCGGCTGTAGTCGAGTAATTGGAAATAGGTTCCCAAACATGTTAGTGGTTTAAATTTTGAACCTGCCAAGGCATTTACAAATATGTCGCGTTTTTTTTGGAAGAAATCTCCCAGATAGTTATAGTTTTCAGGCTTTTTTATGTAGTCGGATATGGCATATTGTATGGGAGTATTTGAGGCAAAAACTGTAAATTGATGCACTTTTCTGAATTCTTTCATCAAATATTCAGGAGCAAGGGCAAAACCTGTTTTCCAGCCTGTTGCATGAAATGTTTTACCAAAAGAACCGATTACTATGCTTCTCTTTTTCAATTCTGAAAATCTGCATGCACTTTCGTGTTGATGCTTTTCAAATATCAAATGTTCGTATACTTCATCACTTATAACTATAATGTCGGTTCCTTTACAGAGTTTTTGGATAAACTCCATATCTTCTTTTTGCAGCAAACTACCTGTTGGATTATGGGGGCTGTTAATAATCAAAAGCCTGGTTTTCCCGGTAACCAATGCTGCTATCTCTTCACGATTTATTTTATATTCAGGAAACAGAAGTTTGGATCTTTTAACTCTACCTCCATTAAGTTCCACAGCAGGTGCATAACTATCGTATGCGGGTTCCAGAATTATTGCCTCATCACCTTTGTTGATAAAGGCAGAAATGGCAGTAAACAAAGCCTGAGTGGCTCCAGCGGCTATTGTTATTTCCGTATCTGGGTTGTAATATGAATTATGGTTTTGCTCAAACATTTCAGAAATGGCTTTCCTCAAAGAAATAACTCCCGGCATGGGTGCATACTGATTATAACCCTCTTTCATATAATAATTTACTATGTCGATTAATTCCTCTGAAATGGGAAAATCGGGAAAGCCTTGTGATAAATTTATAGCATTATGCTCAATGGCCAGGCCACTCATCACTGCAAAAATTGAAGTCCCCGTATTTGGCAGTTTCGAGTTTAATGATGATATTTCCATATTTATTTGTTTTTTGCAAACCTAATTTATTATTGTTTTCTAACTTTGCCAATTCATCAGCAAAATAATAAAAATAATGAAGAATATTGATAATTACAATTTTAAAGCTAAAAAGGTAATAGTTAGAGTAGATTTTAATGTGCCTTTAAACGAAAACTTCGAAATAACTGACGATACACGTATGCGTGCTGCTTTGCCAACTATTCAAAAAATAAGAGAAGGCGGCGGTAGTGTTATTTTAATGTCGCATCTGGGAAGACCAAAAACCGGCCCTGAAGACAAATTCTCATTGAAACATCTTATCAAACATCTTTCATCACAACTTAATACAGAAGTATTGTTTGCCGATGATTGTATCGGCGAATCTGCAAAAAATGTGTCTTCGCAATTAAAAGAAGGTGAAGTGCTATTGCTCGAAAACCTAAGATTTTATAAGGAAGAAACGGCCGGCGACAGGGAGTTTGCGGCTAAACTTGCCTCTTTGGCTGATGTTTATGTTAATGATGCTTTTGGAACTGCTCATAGAGCACATGCTTCAACGGCTATTATAGCCGATTTCTTTCCTGAAGAAAAACTCTTTGGTTATATTATGGCCAATGAGATAACAAATATTGATAAAGTTGTTAAGGAAGGAAAAAAGCCTAAAACAGCAATATTAGGAGGAGCAAAAGTTTCAGGTAAAATTGAAATTATTAACCACCTTCTGGATAAGGTTGATAATCTAATTATCGGTGGTGGTATGATGTTTACATTTATTAAAGCTTTAGGGGGTACTGTTGGGAATTCTCTTGTTGAAGATGACTTGATAGAAACTGCAAAAGCAGCAATTAGTAAAGCCAAAGAACTGAATGTTAATTTTTATATTCCCAAGGATGCAATAATTGCTGATAAGTTTGACAATGGAGCGAATACAAAATCATGCCCGTCAAATGAAATTCCTGATGGCTGGATGTGACTTGATATAGGAGATGCCACCATCAAGGAATATAAAGATGTTATTGCCAACTCGGAAACCATACTCTGGAACGGACCAATGGGGGTGTTTGAGATGAGTAGTTTTGAAAAGGGAACTTCAGAAATTGCACATGCATTAGCAGATGCAACGGCAAAAGGAACATTTACACTTATTGGTGGTGGCGATTCTGTTGCTGCAATTAATAAGTATAATTTGAAGGACAGAGTTAGTTATGTTTCCACCGGAGGAGGCGCAATGCTCGAATATATTGAAGGAAAAAAACTGCCTGGTATTGTTGCTATACGAGGAGAATAGAGAATATTGAATAAATTAAAAAGCCGTCTAGCCTTAGGCTAGACGGCTTTTCTTTTGCTTATTATTTTATTACTAGTATTTTACTGTCGAATAATTTTCCATCATAAACTTTAATAATATAGAGTCCTGACTTTAATTCGTTGGTGTTTATGCTATAATTATTATTGCTATCTGCTATATTATCCTGTAATATCACTTTACCATTTAAATCCATTAATTCAACTCTAAAGTTTAAAATGCTATTGTCTTTAAGAGTTAAAAAAACAATATTACTTGCCGGATTTGGAAATAAATTATTGATAATTGATTGTTGTGGATTATTTTCAATAATAAAATCAGGTGATTGCGGCCCTATTATAAGTTGAATATCATTTATTGTAGGATTGTCTTCAGTGAGTGTGAAAAGTGTTTTTTCGGTTTTTATACCGGTTAGTTCTGGATAAATCCAATAATCTCCAACCGGAATATTACTAAAATCGAAAAAGCCTGTTTCATCAGAATATTTGCTCAAATATACATTGTTACTCTCACTCATTAAATACAAATCCACTTTACTTATTGGGGTATTAATAAATGACGCCTTGGCTTCATCAGAATAACTAACTTGTCCTTCAAGTATGCCTTCACCACTTTTTAAACCTTCATTGGGCAAAAGGTAAATATCTTTGTCCCATGTTGTATTTGTAAATTCTATTATGTGAGCGTCTTCCCAAAACATCGCATTACCATAATAGGTAGGCAAATAATTGCTATAAAACTGTGATAAATCATCAGGTTGAACTTTAACAATATAATTTCCTACCGGAATTTGATAAAAGATATAGTAGCCCAAAGTGTCGAATTTAACTGTATCAACAGGAACATAATTGGATTTTTCATCTATTAAATAAAGATATGCTAAACCGGCATCAATAGGAAAGTAGCCTGAAAAGGCCTGACCTCCAATATGGAAAAATGACTTATCAGAAATATATATTAAAGAACTTATTGAATTACTTTCTATTTTAGAATTTACCTTAATAGTTACTGTAAATCTAACTTTATACACACCGGGATTTTTAAATAGGTGATCAGGATTTTGCAAGTAGGAACTATCGCCATCACCAAAATCCCATTGCCATTTTATAATGCTGTCGGCAACAGTTAAATCTCTGAAAGTGAACTTAAACCTATTATCGAAGTTTTTTTGAAAGTATCGGAATTTTGCCTGTAATCTCTCAGTATGATATGGCATGTAAATGCTAAAATTAGCAATGTTTACATTGAAGCTGGCATAATTTAAAAATCGAAAATGAACAACAGTATCCAGAACATTTCCTTTATAATCGAGTGTTGAAATTTTGTAAGATCCTTTTTCAAGATTTGTGGATATAGTATCGCTATAATAGCCTTCTTCATCAGTAAATAATTCAATAACATCTCTGTCGGAAATATTATTTTCAAGTTTTACAATAGTAACAGCATGTCCTTCAACGGGATTGCCGTATTCTTTATTTATTACCTGTCCGGAAATAATTATTGTGTGAGTGTCCCTGTCAGCTAATAGTGAAGGAGAAGTCATTACCATCAAAGAAACTAATATCAGAAGTTTTTTGAAAGCTGCAGTTTTTATGTAGTTGTACTTTATCATATTCTATCTGGTAAATTTAATATTAACTCCAAACCTCAATGCAAAGCCTGAAGTGTTAATCTTATAATCGGCATTATCGTACAGTGATTTAAAATACTGTTTGTAAGTTGGTTCGAGAACTAATGAATATCTTTTACCCAAATTATATTCCAAACCACCACCAATCCAAAGTTGATAGTTTATAGTTGAACGTAGAGGGAGTTTATTATCCAGTTCGATAATGCTAATGTTTTCTGTGTTCGACATTGGTTTGTCGATCCATTTTGCTATTTGTAAACCCACAACTGGTCCTGCATAAACATACCAGTTGAGTTTTCCTATTTTATTTTTGTATCCAATAAGAGCAGGAATATTAGCATATAGATATTTGTTGGTAATTTCAGATACAACAAGATGTCTTATGGAATCCCAAACTTCTACGGTTTTTGTGTGATAAATAGTAATCAATTTACCTCCTAAGCTGTCGAAAGTAACATTTACAACATCATCATAAGTACCCATCATATCGTTACTCATATAATCGATCTTTGCAAAACCCTTGTCGCCATTGTAACTTATGTTAACACCTGAGCGAATGAACCAGTGATTATTTAAGTATTTCATGGGTTCTATTCCCAAAGAATAACTGCTCATAATACTTACCGAATCCATGCTGTTTAAACTAAATTCGGGACTGGCTAATATTGAGTATTCCCAAAAAGTAGTCTTCTTTTGTATATCAGTAAGTTTATTAACTATTTCATCATTATTTTCCAGAGGCAAATCACTAATATCCACATCTTCTGTTTGTAATGCGATGGAGGCCAATGCATTAATAAGGCCGGGATTTTCTTTTTCAACAACAAAACCCTCTTCAAGAGTAATAATATTCAGATTAGTATCTTCTTTCTCAACAGCCGTATTTTGTTTTATTTCTTTAATATTTCTAACTTCAACTATTTCATTATTAGTACTTGAATTAGTGGATTTTACTTCAGAAGTTGAAACAATAAGTTCTGTTTCAGTTTCCGCAGATTCATTATTATTTTGGTCACTTTCTAACTCTTGTTCATAATCTGAAATATTATTAGTTGTTGAATCTGTATTTGTTGCTTTCTCAACACTTTTTTTGTTATAATCAGAAGTCTTATTTGTATCAGAATTCTGAACAGTTTGTAATTTCTTCTGCTTATCGTTTGTAGAATTGTCTAGGCTAAAATAAGTAATTGGTAAGGCAATTAATAGTAATGCAATGGCAGCGAAAATAATATTTCTTGTGTTGAATATTGTAGAAGTATTTAATTCCTTTTCAATATTTTCCCACACAGCAGGAGGAGGGGTAACTTGATAATCAAGAAACTTATTCCTTAAAACCTCGTTTATATTTTTTTCTTTATTCTCCAATGTTTTCTTTTCTATTTATTTCTGCCAGTCGCTTTTGTATTGCCAGCCTTGCTCTTGAAAGTTGCGATTTTGAAGTGTTTTCTGATATACCCAGTAATTCTCCTATTTCTCTATGGCTATAGCCTTCAATAATATAAAGGTTGAAAACTTTTCTGTATCCTACAGGCAATTCTCTGATGATATCCAGTAATTCATTAAACGCAAGTTTTTCAATAGCCGACTCATCTGTTACTAATTCTTTTTTTACGTATTCAAGATCAACGTTAAAACCCCTTTTCTTTTCTTTATTATAATAGTTTATTGCAGTATTTACTATTGTTTTTCTAACCCATCCTTCGAAGGAGCCATCTCCTCTGTAATTTCTAATGAATTTAAAAATTCTGATAAAACCTTCCTGAAGCATATCATTTGCATCTTCGTTTGAACTTGCAAACCGAAGGCAAACGCCATACATTTCTGCAGAAACAACCTGATAAAAAGCCTTTTGAGTTTTTTTATCTTGTTTCTGCAATTTTTTTATAAAAGTTTTATCAATTTTCATGCAGCTTAAAAGCAGGAATAGAAGTCCCCATTTTTACGCTTGCAAGTTAAAAAAATTAATTATACAACTTAAAATGATGACATAAAGCCTAATAATATGGTTGCATAATAAAAAACAAATGCAAAACCTTGATAAAAGGGGGGAAACAGGTGGGTTCAAAAAGCGGATTAAATATTAAAATCCTGTGTCAAAAATTTCTCTTTGGTAGTCGGTATTATTAGTTTGAAAATTGCATTCTATTGTTGGGAAGTGCAATGAGAAAACGCTTCCTTTTCCAACCACCGAACGCAGTTCCAGATTTGCATTTAGTAGTTCAGCAAGGCCTTTGGATATTGAAAGTCCTAGGCCTGAACCCTCAACCTCTCTGGTATTTTTATAATCAATTTGCCTGAAATTATCAAATATTTTATCGAAGTCTTCTTTACCAATACCTATTCCTGTATCTCTTACAAAGAAATATAAACTGCCATCATTGGCCGACTTATATCCAAACTCCACTCTTCCTTCGTTGGTAAATTTTATTGCATTTTCAACCAGGTTTTTCAATATCTGTTTTAAGCGGTGACCATCTATATTTATGCAATAGTCATCAGAGTTATTGGGCACTACTTGTTTAATTTGTAAATGCTGTTTATTGTTTTTTATAACCATTTCCTCTGTAATTTTACTTATGGAGGAAATTAGTTCATTAACATTTACTTCATTGGTTTTTAGTTTTATCTGTCCTGATTTAATCCGCGCTATATCAATAATATTTTCTATGCTGTTTAGTAGCGACTGGCTGCTCCTGTATATGATATTTCTGTATTCGTTTCGTGTTTCTGTATCAATATCATCCATTGAGAGCAGTTCTAAAAACCCCATAATATGGTTAATAGGAGTCCTTATTTCATGAGAAATATTTGCAATAAACGCAGTTTTTAATCTGTCGGATTCCTCTGCCCTTTCCTTAGCATGAATTAACTGATTTTCAGCCTTTAATCTTTGGGTAATATCTCCAATTATTATGAGGTATGAATCTTCCTGATTATCATTATTCTTTATAGGTAAACCTCTGGCTTTGTAAATTCTTTTTGGCCCCGGCTGCTTTAACTTTGTTTCGATATCAAAAGGGGTATGCGATTTTAGTAAAATATTTATTTTTTCCAATAAGGAGGTACCCCAAAGCGGACTAAAACTGGAAATGTTTGTTTTTATCTCGAAGAATCCCGAGTCGAGATCAAAGAGATTGAAAAAAAATGCATTTCCAAATATTATATTACCAGTTTTATCAATGTTAATTGAAGCAAGAGGAATATTATCAAGAATGGATACATGACCGGAAGCATCCATCTTTAAAGATAACTTATCTTTAAGCGAACGCACCTCCTTTTCAAGTAACTCAATCTTTTTCTCGAGTGAACTTAAATATGTGGTTGATTGCCGTTTTGTTACATCACTCTTCATTGCTAATTCTATTGCCTTGTTTTTATACAAAAGTATGCAAAATGTTTAAATATGATATGAGCAAGTGAAACTTTTTTATTTGAAACACATCATATCAAAAATTTAACAAGTTTGTTAAGGTTTTGTTAAGGTGCAATTATTTAATCAAAATCCAGGTCTTAATTATTTAAATACAATATTTTTATGGATTATTTTTCTTAAAAATGATATACGATTTACTAATAATTTAATTAATTATCGCTAAATGAACATATTAAAAAAAACATTCAGTGTTGTTGTAATTGTTTTAATTGCAAGTTCCTGTACTTACGACAATATGGAAACTCTATATCCTCAGGATCCGGAATGTGATACAACCAATATCAGTTACGCCATGGATATACAACCAATTTTTAATGATAATTGCATAATTTGTCATTCAGGACCAACACCGCCTGCCGGTTTTAGTTTAGTTGATTATGAAAATGCTGTTGTTGTTGCCAAATCAGGTAGGCTTTTGGGAGCCGTGAAACACCAAAGCGGATTTTTAGATATGCCCCAGGGAGCTAATAAACTTGATGATTGTAGTATAAATAAACTTGAATCATGGATTAATCTTTCTTATCCTGATAACTAAAATTTAAATTTATGAATATCAAATTACTTTTAATTATAGCCTTGCTTTTACCAGGCTCATATTTTCTCCATGCTCAGAATGAAGCCATTGATGAGGATTTATTTGTTGAAACATTTTCTTCCACCAGGGTGGTTATTGGACAGTCGGTAGATATAGCCCCTAATGGCGATATGAATTTAACTATCCAGCATCACTTTGGTGCAATAAATACAGGGTTTTCTAATTTTTTCGGATTCGATCAGGCGGCAACCCGTATTGGTATCGATTATTCGTTTAACGATTGGCTTTCTGCCGGAATAGGACGCACTACTCTGAAAAAAACATGGGATGGATTTGTGAAATTCAGGCTGTTGCGACAAAAACATAATGAGAGTATGCCCATCGGACTGACTTATTTTGTGAATATGGGAGTAAATGGCCTTGACGTTCCCGATAGTTTAAATGCAAAATTTTCTGAGCGTTTTTCATATGTTCATCAATTAATAATTGCCAGAAGTTTTGGTGAAAGGCTTGCTGTTCAGCTTATGCCAACATTAATTCATAGGAATTTGGTTGAGAAAAAAGTTGATGAAAACGATGTTTTTACACTGGGTGCTGCAACGAGTATTTATTTAAGCAAACGCTTGAATTTGAATTTGGAATATCATCATATACTATCTTCACAAGCAGCAAAAGATTATAATGATTCTTTTTCCGTTGGAATCGACATTAAAACTTCAGGTCATGTGTTTCAGCTTTTCCTTACCAATTCTCAGGGCATGCTGGAACAACATTTTCTACCTGAAACCAACGGCAATTGGTTTAACGGCGATATAAGAATAGGCTTTAATATTATTAGAGTGTTTACACTGAAACAAAAAGATTATTTTTAATAAAAAGTTAGTTTTCTACCTGATAACGTTTACCGTACCGTCGTAAAGTACTGGCGTTTTCTGATAATCGGTGCCTTGTATTTTATAAATATATGAACCGGGTTCAACAGGGTTTCCATACTGGTCTTCTCCATTCCACTGTTCTTCATAATTATGAGTACTCCATATTTGCTGTCCCCATCTATTGTAGATATACATATTAAAATCGGCCATTGGAGTTCCCTTTATTTCAAAAACATCATTAAGTCCATCACCATTTGGTGTAAATGCTGTGGGGATGAACAGTTGAACGTATTCTGTTAAAGCCACAACCGCAAATGTGGTATCCCAACATCCGTTAATTGTTTCTATGCGAAGAGAAATATCATAATTCCCGGGATCATTGAAGGTGTGGGATGGATTTTCATCAGTACTTGTATTTCCATCACCAAAATCCCACTCAAAGCCGATTAATGTTGAATCACTTGTGCTTTGATTTAAAAAGTCAATAAGAGGTGTATCCATAGTTGTTATCCATGGATCTGCCTCAAAACCTGCTGTTGGATTAGGATTTACCTGTATATAATTTGGCTCGCTTACAGTTGCAAAACAGCGCTCGGTATTATGAACTGTTAAACTAATAGAATATAATCCTGCCATATCATAAACATGACTTGGATTTTGGATATTGTCGGAACTTCCATCACCAAATGTCCATTCATAGGTTGCCCCTGATAATATTTCCTGTGAATCATCACTGAAGTTAACGGTAACTGGCAAACATCCCTCTGTTGGGTCAGCAGAAAATTCAGGTTCAGGAAGAGGATCTACTGTTAAAGTGTGAGAAACCTCATTACTACAAACATGTCCGAGTGGAGCATAAGTGTGTTCAACATACAGATTAACATCATAAGTTCCTGGTGTAGTATATTGGTGTGTTGTATTTGCCTGATTACTGGTTTGAGAATCGCCAAAATCCCATGTAAAAGTCCTGTTATTTATATCAGAAAGATACGTGAATTGTACATCGGTATTAGTACATGCATGCTCCGTTGGATCTATCTCAAATTCAGCACTTGGGTTTTCGAAAACTGTGAATTGGACAGTTTCAGTACTTTGACATCCTACGTAATAATCTGAATTGTGTGTGGTTACCACTGTATAATCATTTTGCCCTATTGAATATTCAGTATCATCGACGGTAATTTCTCTGTCGGTTTTACCATTCGACCATTCATAAGTTACATATCCTTCATTACCGGTATAATCATTTGCTGTTAATTTTATTGTTTCCCCATTACAAATTTCTCCATCAGAAGGAACCAATGAAATTTGCGGAGTATAATCGTCAACATAAACCCACATTTCAGCTTCCTGAGCAACACCACACATATCATCAATTTTCAGTTTATACTGAGTTGTTTGAGCAGGAAAGTCATACTCTTGTTGGTTAAATCCAATTGATACCCAATTAGAACCAACTTTTTTAAGCCATTCATAACTTGTGGCCGGAGTTCCGGTATATAATGACACCTCTTCGCCTTTACAAATACCTGCATCATTGAGTGATAAGCTGGACTGGTTTACTTCGAAGTCACTGGTGGCTTCATCACCACAAATATCCTGTATAGTATATTGACAAGTCCAAAGATCATCACCAACAACATTATCGTAATCAACAGTAATTGAATTTCCAGCTTGATCACCAAGTGGAACAACCGGAGGCGGATCAGATCTTTCCCATTCTACATTTGTTATGGAGTAATCCGGTGAATCAGGTTTTATGGTTCTCGCATCAACAGTAGCACTTTGTCCCGGTCCGCAAAGGAAGATAGATTGTATTGGATCAAAAATAATAGGTAAGGTATTTATTTGAACTTGAGAATCAAAACTATTTTCACAACCATCACTAACGTTAACATTAATAATTTCGGGACTACTATTTACCTGTTGACTATATACATCATTTCCTGAAAGACTTCCGTTCCAAGTGTATTTTAAAGGACTGACGCCTCCGCTGGTTTCGTCAACTATCGTTACTTCCACTATATCTTTACAATATGCATCGTAAATTTTTGGGTTGGCAGAAACATCTATTGGGGAATTGTCTCTAATACCGAATTCAACAAATTTGGAAAAATCTCCTGCGGACCATGGTGGCTTGGGTTTCTCACATGGATCTTTTGCCCAGGAAATTTTTAAGTTTGGATGGTCAACATCAATATCTCCAACTGTTATCCGTATGGTTTTTTCAATTTCATTGGCATTAAATATTATTGAATCAGTAGTTAAAGGACTACCATCATCGTAAGTAATATTAAGACTGTCTCTATAAATAGAACTAGCAATTCTGAAAGGTATATTATATGGAGCCAGTGCCAAAGGAAGAGAATCAGTTAAAGTATATTTAATTTCTAAATATCGGCAATCGCCTTCAATTAACTGTCCTTCAAAATTAGGGTCATTAGCCCCATATCCTTTAAATTCATATTCTGCAGTCCATGCAGGATTATTCAAACCTCCAAATAAACTACCACCTCCCAGAAAAACAGCAGAATTTAATGAGCCTCCACTAGGTACAACTGTTTCGTCAGGCGAATTAAACCAAAAGTCTTCTATAGCTATTTTGATTTTATAAGTGACACACGACTGTACACTTTTATGAATTACCATCATGGCAGAATTATTTGTTTGTCCGTCGAAGGAGTTTCCTGTAGCATAACTATCAGGATATCCATTGCCAACATAAAAATTTTCATAATCACTATGATTTACATTGGCAACATTAACCCAACATTGTAAATCCTGTGAGCCACAATAGAATCCTGGTATCATTGCAGTATCATTAAATGCCTGATTTTGTTTTGTTATGCTAATTCCAAATAAATCAAACATCTGATCATTAAAATCGGTATATCCTGTAAGGTCACTTGCAGCATCTTCAGACGCTCTTTTGAATTGATATTCTTCTGAACCAAAAACATATCTTAATGTAATCTCATCACCATAAGGTCTGTAAAGAAATTCCAATACCGCGGCATCTTTTGTTGTATCCATAGGAAGGTCATGAAGATTACTACCATTAGCTAAAAAAATTTGCTTATACATATTTAATAAATCCTCATCTCCTGGTAAACCAAAATAGTCTGTTTCGTAACCATTTGTATTTCCTTTTTTTATACTACTAACTTTTCCATTCGAAATTACTAATCCGGAATCCATGCCGTTAGATATACCATTTAATCCATCACCATTCCAATAGTGTCCGAATGCCAGAGGGTGACCTGTATAGTAAATGCCCGTTTCAGTAGAATCGGGGAAATCACCTCCTCCACCATGTAATTTGCCTAAAACCCAGTCGATTACCAATTGTTTATTGCCTCCTAAATTGTTCTCATCGAGGGATTCAATTTCTATAGGAGGAGCACTTTGTGAATAAGCAAAAACACTAACAAGTGTTAAAAAAACTATAATTATTGCAGATTTGAAATTAATCATATTTAATAATTTATACGACTTTACAAATGTAAGAAAAACAACTAATAATGATATTTTATATAATAGAGTGTTTAAAACTTTACAAAGTATATATAATCAATTCATTATTGTGAGTATTGACAAAATATTAAACAAAAGAGTTGCTAAAGTTATTTGGTTGATGAGGGATTAATTCCTATTCAATGAATATCGATTTCAATAAATAAAATTAATGCCTAAGGAAAATTACTATCGATAATAATTGCTATTTTTGAGGGTTAATAAATAAATCCGGAATGAATAAATTAATTATTTCTTTAACAGTATTTTTAATAATAACTTTTGGCCTTAAAGCGCAAGATTTTCCAAGTTATGATAATAATGATATAACCATTTCTTATGGATTATTTGCTCCTGACCAATTTATGAATGTAGAGTCGAGCATGCTTAATAAACAGTTTGAAGATATGCGATATGTTAGAGATGATTTTTCAAGTATTGGAAATATCTTTTTGGCATACAGAAAACTAAACCGTGCTGAGACAGTAATGTGGGGAGTTACTTTGGGTTATGGATCTAACAAAAGTAAAATATATTATATTGGTCAATATGCCGGAGAGCTAAACAGGAAGTTTTTTACCGTTGCTGCTGAAATGCAATACCGATATGTAAACCGGGGAATAATTCAGGTTTATTCAGGCTTGGGGTTAGGATTAACCTATGGACAGGAAACGCTTTCAAAATCAGCAATTCATCCGGAAGAATCAAATGGGACAATTATTCGTCCTGCCTATCAACTTAATGTTGCAGGTGTTAGAATAGGAAATAAATTCGCAGGTTTTATTGAATTTGGATATGGCTGTAAAGGGATATTAAATTTCGGTTTATCAATTCAACATTAAAATTTTGATTGAAAATCATATAGTTAAAATTGCAAACATTGAAATTGGCGGGCAAAACCCCATTGTTGCCCAGTCGATGACTAACACAAATACACTGGACACTCAGGCAAGTGTAAATCAAATTATCGAACTCGTAAATGCAGGAAGTAAAATAGTACGCCTTACTTGTAGAAGTATTAAAGAGGCCGAGAACCTAAAGAATATCAAAGAATTATTAATCAAAAATGAAATTCGAATACCTTTGGTTGCAGATACTCATTTTAGTCCGGCTGTAGCCGAAGCTGCTGCTGTATATGCCGATAAAGTAAGAATAAACCCGGGAAATTATATTGACAAGCGCAGGCAAAAAAGTAAATTTACAGAAGAAGAACACAAAGAGGAATTAATTAAGATAAGAGGCAAACTAGGCAGGTTAATTGAGATTTGTGAAGAAAATTCTACTGCTGTTCGCATAGGTGTAAATCATGGGTCTTTATCAGAGCGAATGCTGTTTCGTTATGGAAATACTGCCAGAGGTATGTATGAATCGGCAATGGAATTTATCAAAATTTTTAGAGAATTAAACTTTCATAATCTTGTAATTTCTCTAAAAGCTAGTTATGTTCCAACCATGATGGAAGCCAATAAATTATTGCATGATGAAATGCATAAGAAAGGCTTTTATTATCCTATACATCTGGGGGTTACAGAAGCCGGTGATGGTGAGGAGGCCAGAGTTAAGTCGGCTGCAGGTATTGGTAGTTTACTAGCTGAAGGAATTGGCGATACCATAAGGGTTTCGCTAACAGAAAACCCCATAGAAGAAATTCCATTTGCTGATAAACTCATCGAAATTTATGGAAAACGTCAGACATTACCCATGCCTTATTACGAACTAAACAGGACTTCAAAACCTCAAATAATTTTAAAATATAATAGCCATGATGAAGAAGAACTGCTTATTAATTCATCAGTAGACTTTACACGCTTAAATGAATCCGGATTATATAAAAAACTAAAAATAATTACCAACGGGGAACCTAAAAACGAACTATCCGATATTATTTTACAAGCCCTGGGAATAAAATATAGCAAAGCCGAATTTATTGCATGCCCTTCCTGTGGACGCACTCTGTTTAATATTATCGACGAACTAAAAAAAGTTAAGCAAAAAACTTCCCATCTCAAGGGTTTAAAAATTGCTGTTATGGGGTGTATAGTTAACGGAATTGGTGAAATGGCTGATGCCGATTACGGTTATGTGGGTGCTGGTGCCGGAAAGGTTAATTTATACAAGCAAAAACAAATTATTTCCAAAAATATTAATGAGAGTTTAGCCGTTGATGAATTAATAAAAATTATTAAAGAGAATGGCGACTGGAAACTGGAAACCGAATAAGTCGTAAACAATAAATAGGCTTGTGAATTTTCTAACATTAAAACCAATTAAATAAGTGTTTATTTTTGCGCTTTTTAAAACCTGAATTATGAATATTAGAAGATTTATTATATCAATAACTTTATTAATAGTTGCCGTTGTAGCAGCCTATTTTATTATGCAGGCACTGGCAAATAGCAAAAAGGATCCTGAGTCGCGGGCAAAGGAAAAGGCAAAAATCTATGTTAGAGCAAATAATTTAGAATATTCAGATAATAATACTACCATACAGGCTAGCGGAAGGTTATCATCACAATCATTGGTTGATTTGAGTGCTGAAGTTTCCGGAAAGATATTGCAGGGTGATATTAGTTTAAAGGAAGGCACGAATTTTAAAAAGGGCGATTTGCTTGTTAGAATTTTCGATGAGGAAGCGAAAAATAATCTTAAAGCCAGCAAAAGCCGATTTCTAAACAGCATTGCAGGAATACTTCCTGATATGAAAATAGATTTTACTGATGAGTATGATAAATGGAATAAATTCTTCAATGATATTAACATTGATAAAGAACTGCCAGTTCTTCCAAAATTTAATTCCGATAAGGAAAAGATTTTTCTTGCCAGCAGAAATATTCTTAATGATTATTATACGATAGAAAGTGCTCAGGTGAGACTTTCAAAATATAAAATATACGCTCCTTTCAAGGGTACATTTACAAATGTTATGATGGAAGTTGGGTCGGTTGCTAACCCCGGAACTCGAATTGCAACTATGATAAAAACCGATAACCTGGAACTTGAAGTACCTGTTAAAACAGAAGATATTTACTGGATAAAAAAGGGTGATAAGGTAAAAGTAAGTACCAGCAATGGTCAAATGACATGGTGGGGAAAAGTTATCAGAAAGTCTGATTATGTTGATCCGGCATCACAATCAATAATGGTTTATGTTGCTGTAGAACCCCAGAAAGACAAACCCCTTTATCAGGGACAGTATTTGCAAGCAGAATTCTCTGATAAAGTTGTTCAAAAAAGCTTTGAAATACCTCGTAATGCTCTTTTCAATAAAAATGAAGTTTATTTAGTTGAGGATGGTGTTCTTAAAAGAGCCACTGTAAATGTTTTAAAACTAGGCTCAACAACAGCTCTAATTTCGGGCCCAAAAGAGAATTCAACTATAGTTGTAGAACCTTTGATAAATGCTGCCGAAGGCGTGGTAGTGGAGATACTTAAATAATATGAAGAAGTTAATAAGCATTTTTGTAAAGTTTCCTTTCTACGCTAACGTGTTGATATTCATCATGATAGTTGTAGGAATGATGAGTTTTTTGAGTATGAAGAAATCTTTCTTTCCCGACAGGTCGGAGAGAGATATCTTTGTAACCATATTTTATCCCGGAGCATCTCCCAAAGAGATGGAAGAAGGAATAACCATTAGAGTTGAAGAAGCCCTCAGAGGTATTGCTGGTATTAAGGAAATAAATTCCACTTCTTCCGAAAATGTTTCAAGCACTCAAATAACCACCACAGGGGAATACGATATCGATGAAACACTCATGGAAGTGAAAAATGCTGTAGATGGAATTACATCTTTCCCTGTAGATGCCGAAAAACCCATTGTCTTTAAACAAAGGTCTGCCTCTTTCGCCATGCGAATGAGTATAAAAGGTATAGGAAATACCGACCTCATGACACTAAAAAAATATTCTGATGATATAGAATACGATTTATATAATTCGGGAATAATGTCGCAAATTACTGTTAGTGGATATCCTACTCCTGAATTGTCTGTTGAAATTTCTGAAGAAAATCTCTTACGTTATAATCTTACTTTCGATGA
>PKTA01000040.1 GCA_002869365.1 Marinilabiliales bacterium
AGAATCTGTTCCTGATACATCATGATGATCTCTTCCAAGCACAACAGGAGCAGAAAGTCTTCCATCGGCCACAGCCTTATTAAATTCTTCTGCTATTTTTATTCTACCTTCTGCGTCAGCATATAATATTCTTGCCTGTGATCCTACCACAAGTTTATTTTCCTGAGCACCTCTTATCCATTGGATATTGTCAGCCATCTGGCTTTTTATTTCAGAAGGTGATTTGGCCATTAACTCATCCAGAATTTCTGCTGCAATATTATCTGTTATTTCCAAATCTTCGGCTTTGCCTGAAGTGCATACCCAACGGAAAGGACCGAAGCCAAAATCAAAAAACATAGGACCCATAATATCCTGAACATAAGACGGATATCGGAAAGTTATTCCGTCCGCAGCCATTACATCTGCACCTGCACGGGAGGCTTCCAAAAGGAAAGCATTGCCATAATCAAAAAAGTAAGTTCCTTTGGCAGTGTGCTTGTTTACAGCCTCAGCATGACGTCTTAATGATTCTCTTACTTTTTCTTTGAACTCTTCGGGTTCGTTGGCCATTAACTCATTGGATTCTTCATAAGAAAGTCCGGCAGGATAATAACCTCCGGCCCATGGATTATGCAATGAAGTTTGGTCGGAACCCAGATCAACAAAAATATTCTCTTTATCAAATATTTCCCATACATCAACTATATTGCCGTCGTAGGCAATGGAAACAACTTCCTTATTTTCTTTTGCCTTTTTAACTCTTATAACAAGTTCATCGATATCAGAAATGATTTCATCAACCCAGCCTTGCTCATGACGCTTATAACTTGCGGCAGGATTTACCTCAGCACAAACAGTAATAACTTTTGCAATATTTCCTGCTTTTGGCTGTGCGCCCGACATACCACCCAATCCGGCAGTCAGAAATAATTTTCCTGCGAAAGGATTTTCATTTGCTTTTGCAACTTTTCTGGCAGCATTCATAACGGTAATGGTTGTTACATGAACAATTCCTTGTGGCCCGATATACATATATGAGCCTGCCGTCATTTGTCCGTATTGAGAAACCCCAAGAGCATTGAATTTTTCCCAATCATCCTGAGAAGAATAGTTAGGAATTACCATTCCATTTGTAACAACAACACGTGGAGCATCTTTATGCGAAGGATATAATCCCATTGGATGTCCCGAATACATTGCCAGTGTTTGTTCATCGCTCATGCTTGCAAGATATTGCATACATAAAAGGTACTGCGCCCAGTTTTGGAAAACAGCACCATTTCCACCATAAGTAATAAGTTCGTGTGGATGCTGGGCAACAGCAAAATCCAGATTATTTTGTATCATTAGCATTATTGCCGCTGCCTGCTTCGATTTACAAGGATACTGATCGATGGGTCGGGCATACATTTCATAATCAGGGATAAATCTATACATATAAATTCTGCCATAATCTTTTAATTCCTGAGCAAATTCTTTTGCTAAAACGGCATGATGTTTTTCAGGAAAATATCGTAACGCATTTCTAAGTGCTAGTTTTTTTTCTTCGGGGCTTAATATTTCCTTGCGCTTAGGAGCATGACTTATTTTATTATTACGTTCCTTTGGAGTGGGAAGTTCATCAGGAATTCCCTCAAGTATGGCTTTTTTAAATGTTGTTGTATCCATTTGTATCATTTTTAAATACACTGCAAAATTAAGTAAATGAAGACTGGCAGAAAATAAAAAATCAATAAATTATAAAAATAAATCCCTATCCTTTTTAGGCATTTTGGCAATTATCAAATTGTAAGAATCATCTATCCATTCTTTTAATAATTCACCATCAATACTACCATCTAAATTTATAGTATTCCATTGTTGTTTATGCAGGTGATAGCCGGCTTTTACTGCAGGATACCTTTCTCTCAAACTCATTGCCTTTTCAGGATCACATTTTAATGAGATTCGCAAATCTCCGTCAAGGCTAGCAAT
This sequence comes from Marinilabiliales bacterium, assembly GCA_002869365.1. Classification (GTDB taxonomy): domain Bacteria; phylum Bacteroidota; class Bacteroidia; order Bacteroidales; family F082; genus BM524. Next base: position 1,957 of record PKTA01000040.1, read on the forward strand.
GGCAAACATTTTATTATTTACTTTAAAAACCAGAGTAACATCGTCGAAAGGAAAACTTTCTGTAGTTAATTTCTTTTTGAGGCAATACTCTCTTATTTCTTCAATATTCATTATCAGTCATTTATGTGATTAACAAAATACTATTTCCGCATTTTAAAGGTATTAAAAAAACAAAAATGTTGACTTTTGGGTTATTTGATATATTTTTGCAGCGGATAGAGATAGGTTATACGAAGATGACAAAATAGTAATTGTTTGACTTATCTCTTTTTTTTGTGTAAACCAAAAACCATTAATTATGGGTTTAAAACAGAAATCAAAAGATTTAAGAGACAGGATGCGCAACGCCCTTAAGGGTGGCGGTGACAAGGCCATTGAAAAGCAAAAGGCCATTGGTAAATTAACTGCCCGGGAAAGGATAATCAAGTTGCTTGATCCGAAATCATTTCATGAATATGATTTGTTTGTTGAACATGCCGGTAAGGATTTCGACATGAACAAAAAATACCTTCCCGGCGACGGGGTAATTACAGGTACAGGACTTCTTAGCGGACATCCTGTTTGTATTTATGCTCAGGACTTTACAGTAGCTGGAGGTAGTTTGGGATGGATGCATGCCAAAAAAATTACTAAAATAATGGATCATGCACTTAAACTTAAAGTGCCTATTATTGGTATAAATGATTCAGGTGGTGCAAGGATACAAGAGGGTGTTAACTCACTTGCATGATATGGTGAGATATTTTTTAGAAATACAATTTCTTCGGGTGTAATACCACAGATATCTGTGATTTTAGGACCTTGTGCAGGAGGTGCAGTTTATTCTCCGGCGCTAACCGACTTTGTTTTCGTAGTGGAAAATATTTCCAAAATGTTTATTACAGGACCTGAAGTTATAAAAACTGTTCTTGGAGAGGAAATTTCCATGGAAGCCCTTGGCGGAGCAAGAGTTCATTGCGAAACTACCGGTAATGCGCATTTTTATGCCGAAAGTGAAGAGGAGTGCTTTAACCAGATAAAGAGTCTGGCAAGTTTTATTCCATGGAATAATAATGCAAAAGCAAAAGGATATCCTAAAAAATCACCTAAAACTCGACAGTTTAAAATTGGCAATATAATGCCAAGTGATACTAAACAACCTTATGATGTAAGGGATGTTATAAGAGCCATTAGTGATGATTCTAATTTTTTCGAAATCATGGAATTATTTGCTAAAAACATGGTTATTGGTTTTGGCCGTATGGATGGTAATACCGTTGGATTTGTGGCAAATCAACCAATGTATTTAGCAGGAGTGTTGGATGTTGACAGTTCTGATAAGGCTGCACGATTCATTCGCTATTGCGATGCATTTAATATTCCTTTGGTAACTCTTGTTGACCTTCCGGGATATTTACCTGGTATAGATCAGGAGCATGCCGGTGTTATTCGTCATGGAGCCAAAGTGCTTTATGCTTATTCTGAAGCCACTGTACCAAAAATTACTCTTATTATGAGAAAAGCTTATGGTGGTGGTTATATTGCAATGTGCTCTCACCATCTTCGTGCCGACTTTGTGTTTGCATGGCCAACGGCAGAAATTGCTGTTATGGGACCTGAAGGTGCTGCTAATATTATCTTTAGAAAAGAAATTATGGCTGCCGAAGATCCTGAAAAACTTAGAAAAGAAAAGGTTGAAGAATACAAGGAGAAATTTGCAAATCCTTATGTTGCTGCGGCTTATGGTTATGTTGACGCTGTTATTGAACCGGAAGAAACTCGTACCATGATTATTCATGCTCTTGAAATTTCCGATATGAAAAGCGTTAACCTTCCAAATAAGAAACATGGTATTCCACCATTTTAAAATCTAGCTTATGGAAGAAAATACAAAAAAGAAAAGGCTTAGTTCGATAGTTGTTGAAGGTGTGAAATATATGACTCACCTTACCGACAAATATAAGAACAGAGTGCCTTATCAGGAAGATGATCCATGTAAAATAAAATCTTTCATTCCTGGAACTATTGTGGATGTTAATATTAAACAAGGTTCTAAGATAAAAGAAGGAGATGTTTTGCTGATTCTTGAGGCTATGAAAATGAGAAATCTGGTTACCGCCCCTTGCGATGGAAAGGTGAAAAAAGTTCATGTAAAACTTCAACAAATGGTTCCAAAGAACTTTTTAATGATAGAAATAGAGTAGTTGCTTTATGCATAAAAAAAAGGCTGTCTATTAATTTTAGACAGCCTTTTTTATTGTGTGCTTTTACCTCTGTATATTAGACGCCATCTTATCAAAAATGCCATTAGTCTTGTCGATAAAATTTAAAATTTCTTCATTGCCGGTTTTTTTAACTGCTGAAGTAACAAATATTGTGGGTAGTTCTTCCCAACTTTCCAAAAGTGTTTTTTTGTAATTACTGAGCGACTGTTCAAGTTCTCTGGGTTTTAATTTGTCGACCTTAGTAAAAACCAGCGCCATTGGTATTTGCGATATACCCAGCCAATCGATAAATTCCAAATCATTTTTTTGTGGCTCGTGACGACTGTCAATTAAAACAAATAATGTCATCAGGTTCTCTCTGTCGAGGATATAGGTTTTTATCATCTTATCCCATTTCGACCTTTCAGTTTTCGAGCGTTTGGCATAACCATAACCGGGCAAGTCAACTAAATACCATTCATTGTTTATCAGGAAGTGGTTAATTGTAATTGTTTTTCCAGGACTTCCGCTAATTTTTGCCAGTTTGCCAAAGCCTGTTATGGAATTTATTAAAGATGATTTTCCAACATTCGATCGTCCTATGAATGCATATTCCGGCATCTTGGGTTCCGGACATTTAGTTACCGTTGTGGAACTGATTACAAAATTTGCGTATTTTACTTTCATCATCTATTTTATTTATTGTCTAAAAATAAGAAAAGCCTGCCAAAAAATTGACAGGCTCCCCTCGGAAAATTTAAAATATAAATATTAAATTGCTTTTACATTTACTGCATTTAAACCTTTTCTTCCTTCTTTTAAGTCAAATTCTACTGCATCACCTTCGTTAACTGAATCAACTAAGCCTGAAACATGTACAAAA
>PKTA01000024.1 GCA_002869365.1 Marinilabiliales bacterium
ACCCGCGGTACACTTTTGGCGTACACACGCTTTCCAAGCGTGCTCCTTAAGCCACTCGGACACCTCTCCAATATTGTGGCTCTATTTTTAGAGAGGGCAAAAATATGAAATATTATCCTAACCCTAAGGTTTTAATGGAATATTTTTTATTGTTTCTAAATCAGTTATTTAGATAAAAAACTGTAAATTTTAATAATATCTACTTAATAAACCACTTATTCCCGTTTTATCCTTTTTTCATATATTTTTGCAAAAAAAAATAATATGTCGGAAGATAATCTTACTAAACTTTCTGATTTGGGTGAATTTGGCCTGATCGATGAACTAACAAATGATATTAAACCAAAAAATAATAGTACTGTATTCGGTATTGGCGATGATGCTGCAGTATTGAGTTATCCCGAAAATAAGCACATACTTGTTTCAAAAGATCTTCTCATAGAAGGAGTTCATTTCGATATGACCTTTATGCCTCTTAAACACCTTGGCTATAAGGCTGCAGTAGTTAACTTTTCAGATATGGCTGCAATGAATGGCAGACCAAAACAAATGATAGTTGGGCTTGCCGTGAGCAGCAAATATACTCTGGAGGCTTTAAAAGAAATTTATGCAGGAATGAAAAAAGCCTGCGAAATTTATGGCGTTGACTTTGTTGGTGGAGATACCACTACAAGTACACACGGATTGCATATCTCTGTAACCGTTATTGGAGAAGTTGAAAAAGGTAAAGAAGTATACCGTTCGGGTGCTAAGCCTAACGATTTAATCTGTGTTAGCGGCGATCTTGGAGGTGCATATATGGGACTTTTAGTTTTGGAGCGCGAAAAAAGAGCATTCCAGGCCGATCCAAATGTGCAACCGGAACTTGAAGGCAACGACTATATTCTTCAGCGCCAGCTAAAACCGGAAGCCAGGATTGACATTATTGATGCTTTGGAAAAAGCAGATATTTTGCCAACTTCTATGATAGATATTTCCGATGGACTTGCTTCAGAAATTCTACATATTTGTACTGCCTCAAAATCAGGTTGTGTCATATACGAAGAAAAAATACCCATCGATCAGCTTACTTTCGATGTGGCAAAAGAATTTAAATTAGTTCCTGCAGTAGCTGCAATGAATGGGGGAGAGGATTATGAAATCCTTTTCACTATTGCACAAACTGATTTCGAAAAAATTAAATCCGTTGCCGGCGTTGAGATAATAGGTTATATTACAGATGAGGCAGCAGGTCAGCAATTGATAACTAATGATAATCAGTCGATTGACATTGAAGCTCAGGGATGGGATGCTTTGAAGAAAAAAAACAGAGATATTCCTAATACAGATAAATCATAGATATTGAGTTTTTTTACATCTAATATCTGTGGTAGTTGTCTTGTTGTCAGTCATTTTGATTAATTAAACTTTTGTTTAACTTTGGGTTTTCAAACTAAATAATACCAATGATAAAATCTATTTCATTTTCTTTTAATTCTACTGAAGAAATCTCCTCAATATTAGAAATGAATTTATTGAATATTGACTTCAATCCAACTTTGGCTTTTTGTTTTATTTCTGTTGATTTACCATTAGAGATTATAATGGAGGCGTTTGATAGAAGAAAGATTAAACTATTCGGTGCCAGTAGTTGTGGTGAATTACTATTCAACGATGATCAGCAAGTAATTTCAGATAAAGCTGGTGTAATAACTATTACCAACATTCCTACCGATAATTTTCAAATTATTTCTAAAAACCGTGGTGATCTGGATTCTAAACAATTTGGAAAACTTTTGGGTGATGAAATTAATAAATGTAATTTTCAATCTTCCGCTATTCTTGCTGCTAGTGGTCTCACTATTGATGGGCAGGCAATTGTTGAAGGAATTATTGAAAATAATAATGAGAATTTAACAATGTTTGGAGGCCTGGCGGGAGACGATTCAAAGTTTGAAGAAACTTATGTCTTTACTGAAAAGGAAATCCTTACAGACGGGTCTTTAATGCTTTTGCTTGATAAGAAAAAAATTAAAGTTTCAGGAATAGCAAGTAGCGGATGGATAGGCCTTGGAGCTGACCTGAAAGTTACAAAGTCGAGTGGCAATATTGTATATACAATTGATAATGAGCCGGCTTTAGATGTTTATAAGAGTTATTTAAACGTTACCGATGAAGAAATGCCTGCAATTGGTGTTGAATTCCCTTTAATGATAAAACGTGATAATGAGGAAACAGCACTTAGAGCTGTTATTGGAATAGACAGGGAAAAGAGATCTTTAATTTTTGCAGGCTCCGTTCCTCAGGATAGTATGGTAACATTTTCGAGTTCCCCGGGTTTCGAAGTGGTTAAAACTACTACTTCTAAACTTACCGAATTTTATGAAAAAGACCCTCATGCGGATATGTTTATTTTATTCTCCTGCATGGCTCGTCATTTGGCACTGGGACCAATGGTAAGTCAGGAAATAAAATTTGCAGCCGATAAATGGAAGGCACCTGTCGTTGGGTTTTTTACCTATGGTGAAATTGGCATGAACTATTCCAATACCTGCGACTTTTTTAATCAAACTTATACTCTTGTCAAGTTAACTACTAAAAACTAGAATTGCAAAATGGGCAAAGAAATCGACAAAATTATTCAGCACTTAAATGAAATCAATGATTTTGATGATTTCAAGGAGCAAAAAACCAATATCCTCAAATTATTGGAAGTGCTGGAAGAGAATGAATCGGTTTCACAATTTAAATTCGACAGAGCCTTAAAAGATAAAAATGTTCTTTTTTCTTTGCTTAGCAAAACTTCTGACGACCTTAAAAAAGCCAATAAAGAGTTGCTCAAACAAGCAGAGGAGCTAGATACCCTCCTGAATACAATTCCTGCACTGGTTTTCTTTAAAAATACAAATTTAGAATATGTTATTGTAAACGAATTCTATTGCCATTTTACTGAGTTGGTAATGGAAAATATAATTGGCAAAACTGTCGATCAGGTTGTGAGTGGTTATAATTCTTCTGTGAATTATGTTGAAATTGAAAAAGGAGTTATAAAAAGCGGTAAAGCAGTTTTTAATATAGAAGAAAAAGTTAATAAGCATGGCGATGAACATTGGCTTTCTACCAATCTTGCACCAGTAAAAAGTGCCAATGGTGAGATCATCGGATTAATTGGTGTTTCCTGGAATATTACCGAGCAAAGAAATTATGAATTGCAACTCCGTAAAGCAAAACAAATTGCTGAAGAGGGAACTAAAGTAAAAAACCAGTTTCTGGCAAATATTAGTCATGAAATACGAACACCCTTAAACGGCATAATCGGTATGTCGCAAATACTAACAAAAACCAATCTCAATAGGAACCAAAAGGAATATCTGAGCATACTCATAAGTTCCAGCGATAGCCTCTTATCACTGGTTAACGATATACTCGACTTTTCGAAAATTGAAGCTGGTAAAACAGAACTTGAACATTACGATTTTAATGTTCAAGACCTTTTCGAAGATGTTAAAAATGTAATTGAGGTAAAGGCTGAAGAGAAAGGGCTAAATTTTGCAGTTGAAATTTCTGATGATTTTCCTAACATAGTAAATGGCGACAATTATAAACTGAAGCAAATTATTTTAAACCTGGCCAAAAATGCTATTAAATTTACTAAAACGGGAAGTGTGAAAATATCAGCCTCGCTCGTTTCCTTTAAAAACAATTTTTATGAAGTAGAAATTCGTGTTTCCGATACAGGTATTGGTATTGAAGAGGATAAACTGGATGGTCTGTTCGATGGTTTTTATCAGGTAGACTCTACAACCACAAGAAATTATGGTGGAACAGGTTTAGGACTTGCGCTTTGTAAAAAACTTATATCATTAATGGAGGGTAAGATTAATGTGAAAAGTGATTTTGGCAAAGGTTCAGAATTTTGGATAGAAGTTAAACTTGACAGCCCTCAGGAGCGGAACTTGTTTAGCAAGGATGATGAAAGGCCTGAAAATACAAAACTAAATGTATTGTTGGCGGAGGATAATATTGTTAATCAGAAGATTACGGAATTTAGCATAAAGCAATTAGGCTATAATATTGATATTGCCGACAATGGATTGCAGGCAGTGGAAATGTATAAAAAAGAGGAATACGATTTCATTTTAATGGATTTACAAATGCCTGTTATGAATGGGTTTGATGCCACAAGAGAAATTAGAAATTATGAGTTGGAAGATTTTAATAAAAACCGAATACCCATAATAGCACTCACTGCTAATGCTACTAAAGATGATCGTAAAAAAAGTATTAATGCCGGTATGGATGGTTTTATGAGTAAACCCTTCAACCCATTGGAATTAAAGAAAATGCTTGTAAAACTTTCAGTTCTATAAAGTATATGACTGCAATTGATGTTGTTTTGTTAATTTTTGCTGGCCTTATGGTTGGTTTTATAAATACTCTGGCAGGTGGTGGTAGTATAGTGTCGTTGTCTGTACTAATGGCATTGGGTTTGCCTCCCACACTGGCAAATGGAACGAACAGGATAGCAATATTTATTCAAACACTTACCGCCACTTCAAGTTTTCGGCAGCAAAAGGTGCTGGACACTAAAAAGGCATTCCATATGGCCGTTCCTGCAACAATAGGTTCTGTAATTGGTGCCTTTATAGCCGTTGATATAAATGAGGATTTGTTCGAAAAAGCAATAGGCGTAATCATGCTGATTATGCTGGTTTTTATTTTCTATAATCCAAAAAAATACATTTATGGAAATAAGGAAATAGAAGATAAACCCGTGACCTGGAAGACCTATGTAATATTCTTTTTTATAGGTATTTATGGGGGTTTCCTTCATATGGGTGTTGGCTATTTTCTGCTTACGGCAATAGTTTTGGGTGCAGGTTACGACCTGGTAAAAGCCAATGCAATTAAAGTATTCGTTGTTTTGGCTTATGTGCCATTCTCACTTTTAGTTTTTATTTACTATGGTGAAGTTAACTGGCTGTATGGCTTAGTTCTGGCAATAGGCAATGTTATTGGTGCCCTTGTTGCTTCACGCCTGGCAGTTAGTAAAGGTGTGGAATTTGTTAAGTGGGTAATAGTTATTGTAATTCTATTAACCTCCGGACAGATGTTTGGATTATATGATTTAAAAGAGGTGTTTTCTTAAAATCATTGTATTACATTCGCATCGATAAATTAGTTTATCAATACCTTATTTTTGATTATGACATCTCTAAATTTAATAAAAAACGATCCCTGGTTAGAACCTTTTAGCACTACCATTAGAAGGAGATTTGATAAAACAAAAGCAAAATTTGCTGATATTACTAAAGGAACTAAAAGCCTATCGACATCAATAAATGCGCATCTTTTTTTTGGCCTTCATCGTAAAAAACAATCCTGGGTTTTTCGCGAATGGGCTCCCAATGCTACCTCTCTTTATTTAATAGGTGATTTTTCTGACTGGGAAACTCAGGAGAAATATAAACTTCAAAAAATTGATAACGGCAATTGGGAACTCGAATTACCCCTTAAAGAATTAAAACATGGAATGCTATATAAATTGCTCATTAACTGGGGTACCGGGTCTAAAGAGCGCATTCCCGCTTATGCAAGAAGAGTGGTGCAGGATGATCAAACAAAATTGTTTTCGGCTCAGGTTTGGGATCCTTCCTCAAATTATCAATGGAAAAACGAATCTAAAATAAAGGTTGAAAATCCTCTGATTTATGAAGCCCATATTGGGATGGCTACCAGTGAATTAAAAGTTGGAACTTATAACGAATTCCGTAAGAATGTTTTGCCACGAATTGCTTATTTGGGCTATAATACCATACAACTAATGGCAATACAGGAACATCCGTATTATGGTTCATTTGGATATCAGGTGTCAAACTTTTTCGCTCCTTCATCGCGATTTGGTACTCCCGAGGAATTAAAGCAACTCATAGATGAAGCCCATGGCTTAGGAATTGCGGTTGTATTGGATATTGTTCATTCTCATGCAGTTAAAAATGAAAATGAAGGGCTTGCCAAATTTGATGGAACCGATTACCAGTATTTTCATGCAGGGGAGAAGGGTAATCATCCTGTTTGGGATTCCAGGTGTTTCAATTATGGAAAAGATGAGGTAATAAACTTTTTGCTCTCCAACTGTAAATACTGGCTCGAAGAATTCCACTTCGATGGATTTCGATTCGATGGAGTTACAAGTATGATTTATAATCATCATGGATTAGGTATAGACTTTGTGAATTACGATATGTATTTTAATCAGGATGTTGATGAAGATGCTCTTACCTATCTTACCCTGGCCAATATACTAACTCATGAAATAAATCCTAATGCTATTAACATTGCCGAAGATGTAAGCGGTATGGCAGGAATTGCTTCACCTTTTGAAGATGGAGGTTTTGGCTTCGACTACAGAATGTCGATGGGTGTTGCCGACTATTGGATAAAAACAATAAAGGAGAAAAAGGATGAAGAATGGGATATGGGTGAATTGTATCATCAACTAATTAATAAAAGAGATGATGAACGAACAATAAGTTATCCTGAAAGCCACGACCAGGCAATGGTGGGCGACAAAACAATTATTTTTCGATTAGTGGATAGTCATATTTATACGTCCATGCAAATTACCGATAATGATTTGGTTGTTGAAAGAGGAATGGCTCTGCATAAGATGATAAGGTTAATTACTATTGCTACTTCCGGTGATGGATATCTGAATTTTATGGGTAATGAATTCGGACATCCCGAATGGATTGATTTCCCTCGTGAAGGCAATAACTGGAGTTATGCGTATGCCCGCCGACAATGGCAACTTGTTGATAATAAGAAACTGAAATATTCTCAGTTGAATGAGTTCGATAGAGAAATGATAACATTAATTAGAAAATATAGCAGCTTACAGTTTAAACCTTATGGAATTACTCAGAATACTCCTGATGGAGTGGTAATTTTTAAGCGGGGCGAATTGGTTTTTACATTTAACTTTAATCCCACAAATTCTTTTACTGATTATGGGTTTGAGGCAGATGCCGGTAAATATCAAATTGTGTTAAACACAGATAATAAATTGTTTGGCGGATTAAATCGTAATGATGATAGTTTAATTCACGAAACTGTAAATGAAAATGGTGTTGAGCGTCTTAAATTATATCTTCCATCCAGAACAGCAATGGTTTTGAAGTCAAAATAAAAAAGGGGATAAATTGAATTTTCAATATATCCCCCAAATTTCTTTTATAGGATATTTACCCCATCTCACATACCTTCTTAAGTCTCTCGAAATCAACGAGGTGGATATTTTTACCATCCATTTCTATAATACCGTCTTTTTTAAATTCCGACATTGTTCGTATGGTATTTTCGGTGGTCATTGAGATTAATTCACCCAACTCCCTCCTTGTAATAGGCATTCTGAATTCGTTTTTGTGATATATCTGCTCTGCTAAAAACCTGAGCATATAAGCAACCCTTCCTTTAACCTGCCTCTGATTAATCTCAAAACGTTTTTTGATAATTTCATCAGCAATATAACTCATCCTGTTCATAATACGAATTGCAAACTCACTATTGGATTTTATTATTTCCATAATAGTATCCAGTTTAACACTGCAAACATGAGTTTCTTCCAGGGCAGAAACAGAGTACTGTTGTGTTTTTTGAGAAAAGATACTTAAAAGGTTTATGAAATCACCAGGTTTGTTAATCGTTAATATTTGATCTTTTCCCTGGGAATTGGTTTTATACATTTTTACGAGTCCTTTTCTTAAGTACATAAACTCATTTATTTCACCACCTTCTTGTATCATTAGCTCTCCACGATCGTAAATTATCTCCGTTCTGGAGGTATTTACCTTCTCATATTCCTCATCAGAGAGCATTTCATAGAGCAAATTTCGGTAAATACATGATTTACAGTTAATAATATCTTTACTTAGTTTCATTCTAAATTACTGGTTTTCAGTCGTTTTATGAATTATGTCATATTCAAATACAGTACATATGTAGTTATCTAAATATATCTTTGTGTACTTCTAAAAGTCAAATTTAGTAAAATAAATCATAAGTGATGAAAAAATTATTAATATTAGGTGCCGGTACAGCCGGAACAATGATGGCCAATAAAATGAGAAAACATCTGTCGAGAGACGAATGGGACATCACAATTGTTGATCAATATAAAACACATTATTACCAGCCCGGATTTTTGTTTATACCTTTTGGGATGTATACAAAAAACGATGTTATAAAACCCAAAAGCGACTTTTTCCCAGTAGGGGTTAATGTTATTTATTCTAAAATAGACAAGATTAAAGCCGATGATAATCAGGTTTTTCTAGATGATGGTGTGATGTTGCAATATGATAATTTGATTATTGCAACCGGAACACGAACTGCACCTGAAGAGGTCGACGGACTTAAAGGAAACTTATGGTATAAAGAAATATTTGATTTCTATACCATAGAAGGTGCCGTTGCACTGGCAAATCATTTCAAAACCTGGGAAGGTGGCGAATTGGTAATCAATATTGCCGAACTACCTTATAAATGCCCTGTTGCGCCTTTGGAATTTGCGTTTTTTGCTGATGCCTTTTTTACAGAGAGAGGTATGCGCGACAAAGTAAATATCACTTATGTAACTCCACTCCCGGGAGCATTTACAAAACCACGTGCAACAAAAATGCTGGGGGAACTTCTGGAACAAAAAAATATAAATATCGTTCCTGATTTCAATATAATGGAAGTTAATAATGAGGAGAGGAAAATTGTTGATTATGGTGGCAAGGAAATAAAATTCGATTGCCTTGTAAGCGTACCAACAAATATGGGAGACGATATGATTGAGAGAAGCGGACTTGGCGATGATATGAATTTCGTTTTAACAGATAAGTTTACTCTTCAGCAAAAAGATCACGAAAACATTTTTGTAATTGGTGATGCTTCAAATATCCCAACTTCAAAAGCAGGTTCTGTGGCTCACTTTGCTGCCGAAATACTGGAAGAAAATTTAATGTGCGCCATCGAAGGAAGACCATTAACAGCAAAATTCGACGGTCATGCAAATTGTTATATCGAAACTGGTTATGGTAAAGGTACTTTAATCGATTTTAATTATGATACCGAACCATTGCCGGGTTCATTCCCATTTCCTGGTTTAGGTCCTTTCGGTTTATTAAAAGTAACACGTACCAATCACTATGGTAAATTAATGTTTAGATGGATTTACTGGCACATCCTTTTAAAAGGAAAAGAAATGCCGATTGATTCGGAGATGCAGATGGCGGGTAAAAAACTTTAACTGTATTGTATTATTAAACCTTAAATTTAAAAGAAATGGATAATAAAAATATACAAGAACAGATTAATGATATAAACCGCAAACTGGATATAGTTCTGGAAGAGGTAATGGCTCAAAAGGAAACTCGCCAATCGCTGGAAGACCTTACGGCTGATTTATCAATAGTTGGTACCGATATGTTTAAATCAACGGTTACGGAACTTGATAATGCAGGAATTGAAGTTGATGGTGAAGCTTTAAAGATGCTTGCTTTTAAGTTGATAAGAAATATCGACACCATTAATCAAACATTCGAAATGTTGGAAAGTGCCAACGATTTTATTAAAGATGTTACTCCAATATTACATCAGGTTGGACTGGATTCTATTAAAAAATTCAATGAGTTTGAAGAGCGTGGTTATATCGATTTCTTTAAAGAAGCCACTAAAATTGTTGAAAATGTAATGACTCATTTTACTGTTGAAGATGTTAAGATGTTGGCCGATAATGCGGTTATAATTTTGGAAACAGTTAAAAGTTTAACTCAGCCCGAAATGCTTAAGGCAATTAACAGTGGCTTAGTGGTTTATAAGAGTATTGATGTGAAAAATGTTCCTGAATACTCAATACTTAAAGCTGTGCGTGAAATGAATTCGAAAGAGATGAAAAGAGGTATTGGTTTTATGATCACTTTCCTCAAAAATATTTCCAGAGAAGCAACGCTAAACGCAAATAATAATTAGAAAATAAATCTCCCTTAAGGGAATAAATAAAAATAGTATAACAATCAAAAAAATAAAAAAAATGGATAAATTAATTGCAGGAGTAAATGTTGATGTAACTGAAGACGGATATATGACAGATGCTTCACAATGGACAAAAGAAATTGCTGAAGGTATTGCAGCAGAAGAAGGTGTTGAATTAACTGATAAGCACTTTGAGTTAATTGAATTTTTAAGAAATAAAGTTGCTAATGGTGAAACGCTTACCATTAGAGGGATTGGCAAGTCGGGGGTTGTAAATGCAAAAGAATTTTATGCAATGTTTCCTGGCGCTCCTTTAAAAAAGGCAACAAAAATTTCCGGTGTTCCAAAACCAACATCTTGTATATAATTTAAAACTTTAAGTCATGGAAAAAGAATTAAAAGAACAAGTTATGGAAAAAGACGTAAAAGAGCCTTTGAAAAAAATATTGCTAATATGTTCCAAGGCTAATTTGGAGGATGTTTATGCTGCCCTTGTGATGGGTAATGGAGCAGTAATGGAAGGTATAGAGACTAAAATTTTCTTTACTTTTTTCGGTCTGGATGCCATAACCAAAAAAACCATGAATAAGTTGCATACCGCTACCACTGGTAATCCGGGAATGCGCATGCCAGGCGGACTTCCGTTTCCTACTATGTTAGGCGGACTTCCTGGTATTGAAGCAGGCGTTTCAGCTATGATGCGTAAGCAAATGGATGCCCTGGATATTCCACGTGTTGATGAGTTTCTTGAACTTATTACAGCCTGTGGTGGTGAAATTTATGCCTGTAAACTTGCCATGGATATGTTTAAACTAACCATAGACGATTTGCACGAAGAAGTTACGGCTGTAATTACTGTTGGAGAACTTTATGAAATGTGCGACGGTCCGGGTGTACAAATTGTTTTCACCTAGAAAATACTTTTTCATTAAATATTAAACCGGTGTTTTCCTTTTGATAATGCCGGTTTTCTTATTTTTACTGCTTTAAAATTCTTAAATGTTTATTCAAGCCTTTTTCATACTTTTGCCCATATTAAGAATATGGAAGAGATAAAATCGAAAAAAAAGGAGAAGTCGGAAGAAAAGGTGATGACCTTTTGGGATCATCTTGATGAACTCCGTAAACATATCATAAGATCGATTATTGCAATAATTGTATTGGCAATAGTTGCCTTTATGAACAGAGAGTTTGTATTCGATTATGTTATCCTTGGCCCTTCTTCATCGGAGTTTTTAACTAATAGACTATTATGCAAACTTGGTGATTTCCTATCCGTTAATGCTTTATGTATTGATGATATGAAACTGCAGATAATAAATATAAATATGTCGGGGCAGTTTTTAACGCATATGTATATTTCAATAGTTGCCGGCTTTATTTTTTCTTTTCCATACATTTTATGGGAAATTTGGCTGTTTGTAAAGCCTGCCATGCATGAAAACGAAAGAAAATATTCGCAAGGTGGCGTATTTATTAGCACTATTCTTTTCTTAATGGGAATTTTATTCAGTTATTACCTTATTGTACCTCTAACGGTTAACTTTCTCGGGACCTATCAGGTTAGTAAAGAGGTGCTTAACCAAATTTCACTTAGTTCATACATAAGTACTGTTGTTTCAGTAACTTTTGCTGTGGGCGTAGTTTTCGAATTACCTATACTGGTTTATTTTCTCACAAAAATAGGGCTTCTTACACCTATGTTTATGAAGAATAACCGAAAGTATATGTACATAATTCTTCTAATTCTTTCGGCAATAATTACACCTCCCGATATGTTTAGCCAGGTATTGGTAGTTGTCCCGTTAATTGGATTGTATGAATTAAGTATAGGCGTTTCGAATCGCATTTATAAAAAAACTCAAATGGAGTTGGAGTAACAGAGCAATATTATACTCAATATTAAAAAAAAATGTAACTTTAGGTCATAAAAATATATGGCCATGAAAACCTTTACTCTAAACATTCTCACCTTATTACTTTCTCTTGTTATTGTAGGTACATCCTTTGCACAGCAAGGATATTCGAAAGTATACGAAAAACAGTGGGAGGCACTTCAGTAATCCTCAATTATAAATACATTTGATGATAATTTAATGATTGGTGGTTCTTATGAAGGTGAGAATTTAATTTTAAAAATTAATCCGGAAGGAGATATTATTTGGAATAAAACTTTTGGGTCTTCAAATACTTATGAACCATCTCTCAGAATAAAGAAACTCCTCGATTCAACATATTTATCGGCATCAACATCGTATATGTCGGAAAATCAGGAGTATGGAATAAGTTTTGTAAAAATGTCAGAGAATGGTGATACCATATGGACGTCTCTTCTTACGTTAACAAATTATTTATCACACTTTTCCATTGAGCAAGTCTACGATTCAGGATATTTGATAAGTAGTGGAATTTATATAAACGAAAGTCCACCTTATTCTGAAATGTTAATAATTAAACTGGATAAATTTGCACAATATGAATGGGCTAAGTCCATTGATATTCTTAATAATACGAATGCAGCATGCTCTGTAGTACAAACTCCCGACTCAAATTTTATTGTTAGTGGTTATGCTTATAATTCAAACGAATACTTAACAGAATTGATTTTATTAAAAATATCTATTGAAGGAGATTTTATTTGGTCGAAAACATATAGTTATCCAAATACTAACTGGGATAGAACCAAAGTGGTTGTTTTAGATAACTCGCTTTTACTTTTGGGAGGAACAAATAATCATATTTTTATACTGAAAACAACTAATGATGGTGAAATTATTTGGTCAAAAAAATTGAATGTATATTCTGAGAATTTTTTCAACTATGTAAATATTAATGCGTATACATTGACCGACAGTGAGTTAGCAATACTTTCACCTGATAATCTAATCAAAATTGATAGTGATGGCGAAATTATCTGGTCAACATCCTTTTGGATGTATACTTCTGACTTCACTGTATTGAATAACGAATTTTATGTTAGCGGAAATGGTCCACTTCTTGGAGTTAAAAAAGTTAATATTGAATCACCCCCTCAAATCGGCTTATGCAAACTTGATTCCAATGGAATAAATAATACCGACTGCATAATGGGTGGGGATCTTAATTATGAGCTTGCTGAATTTGATACCGATACATTAATAATAAATGCTACAGATATAGTTTTTTCAAACTCCATGTTCCCTATGGAAGTTTCTTCAAAATCATTTAGTGTTAGTGATAAATGTGTTGATTTCATAGGAGGATTAAGTAGGTTAGACGATAGCAAAATAACTATTTATCCTAATCCCAATTATGGAAATTTTGAAATAGCGACTAGTCAAGGTATGGGAATTTTAAAAATTCAGATTTTTAATACTTCCGGACAATTAGTGTATGATCAAACTAATAATGGTGAATCAAATATGCAGATTAAAATAACAGAAAATTTGCATGGAATTTTTCTGTTAAAAGTATTTTCTGAGAACTCAACTCTCTGCAAAAAACTTATTATCAATTAACCACAGGAAAATAAATTGGATGTCTTTCGTTGTATTTGTTTAAAAACTGATACATAGCCATTTTCTTTTTAGATTTTCTTTTCAAACTAATGAATTCATCATATAACTCTTTGTCGTCTTTTATTTGTTCCTGCAAAGTATAAATATTGGCATCATATATGTCTCCCGTTTTAAAGTTGACTAATCTAAACGGTCGTTTTTTACTTTTAACCGGAAAATTTGAATTGGAGGCTACAACATTACCATTTTCAACAAAATAACATATTGCTCCTATTTTTAATAATTGATGAAAGTAGTTGTCTAAATAGATATAAACTACACCATTGGAACAATATCCCCAAAACTCGCCTTTTTTCAACCTTACTTTTTTGTGTAATGAATCATCATAGTAATAGATTTTTTCATCGCCCAAAACATTACTAATAAAAGTCTGGGCTACTAGGTTGTTTTCAATTAATGCTTTTTCATGAATTGATGGAGCATTATATTTAAATTCGTCATATGTTTTGTATATTCCGTTTATGAATTCATAATCAAAGGTATAGAAAACCGAATCGCTTTGTGCAAACAGATAATTATTGAAACTACTTATCGTAAGAACTACAATAATTAACCACTTCATTTTAGTGAAAATTGATAGCCTAAATTTCTTCAAAACAATATTAATTTACTGAATTATCAAATTACTACTCTGCTTAGCATCATTCATAATTACATTTAGTATGTATGATCCTTTTGGTAAAAAACTCAAATCAAAACTTGCTTCATCCTGGTTTTTTAAAAGTTTATCTTCAAATAAAAGTTTACCATCAATATTATAAATTTGAATCGTAAATACTTCAGCATTATTAATTATTCTTTTGATATTGAGATTTCCTCTACAAGGATTTGGGTAAACACTTAAAAACGAATTAAAAGATTTCTCCTCAAGGAAATTAAATAGCTTCAATTCAAAACCTTCACTTAAAACAACATCGGGCCATGCATAATCGCCATTAACAACTACATCATATTTTCCAGCTGGAAAAGTTTGTAAAAAACTAAATTGCCCGCTTAATGTGCTATCGCTTAAAACTATAGTATTAGTAGTTGGAGAAATTGTAAAGTTATCTTTTGACAAACTCAAACTACTTGTACCTTGCATGAAAATAATATCTTTTCCGCTTACACTAATGCTAATACTCTCACCTTGTATGGCCGTATCAGGAACTACTTTGCTGATAGATCCGCCGGGTTCTGCTTCAGTAACAAATATTGCGTTTTCTAAACTCAATGAACCTTCATAAGGACTGCTAACGGTAATAGTTTTATAACCACTTTGATTTGAATACGAGAAAATAAATTTAGCCTCTATGGTTACACTGTCAATAACATTTATTTCCTTGGGATATAATTCTTCCCATTCCTGATGCAGTATCACATATGGCAAATTATCGCTCGAATTGTACGTAGTATTTTCAGTTTTTATGGTAAAATATACTGCAGTTCCCTGCGATGCGTTATTGGGTGTTACTTCTGATATTACAGGTTGTATAGATGGTGAAATTGTAAAACCATCAACTAAAGTAACATCACCCAGATTCCAGTTTGTAACAGTTACATCATAGATGCCGGGAGTATGGTTGAATGTAAAATTGAAGTTGCCGTACATTAATGTGTCGTTAATAACTGTATGACTTTCGCTATAAATAGTTCCTGTATTATTTTCTAAAACAAGCATAGAAGAACCCTGCTGAAACTCTGTGTTTTGTCCTGTAATAGTAATAGTTAACTGTTCGCCCTGGCTTGCGGTATTTGGTTCTACACTAACTATTTCAGGACTTCCTCCTGTATCAATTAAGTTAATGGCATTTTGCAAAACAATATCCGCATCTAAACAGTTCGATACTCGTAAATCATAATAGCCTTCGGGTTTATAACTACTAATTTCAAAATCTGCTTCAAGGTGTAGATTATCGCTTACGTTAATATTGTAACCATAAATTACTCCTCCTTCTGAAGAATACAACATTATATTATTAGTAACTCCCCCGGTTGCGAAATGCGTATAATTACCTGTAACTGATAATGTTATTGTTTCTCCTAAATTTGCTGTTGAAGGAGAAGAAGTTGCTAAAACAGGTAGATTTTCTACTGTCATTAACTCAAAAGCATTTTCCAAAACCATTTGATCAACATTTATTCCGTTAAAGGCATGTGCATCATATGTGGTTGCATCATCGGCAGGACTAAAACAGAATTCCGCTACTAATTGTGTTTCACTTAAAACTGTTTGACTACTTGGCAATATGAAATTTCCAAATTCACCATCTTGCAGCCACATAGTAGAAGTGGCCTGATAAAAATTGGTATTCTCTCCTGTAAGTGTTATTGCTAATTTTTGGCATTGGCTTCCTGAACTTGGATCCACAGATATTAAAGTTTGAGCATTAATTGCCGTTGTTAAAAGAAGAATTATAATACTCAAACTAATTGTTTTTGTTTTCATAGGTTATTGTTTTTTTGTGAAATGTACTAATTCTGCATTTTCAAATATATATTTTTTTAATGAAGTATTCTCTTTTTTACTGTTAAGAAATAAATTGTAATACCATATTTCATCTTTGGGTAAATATTGAATTTCTTCATCTCTCCCAAGTTTAACTAACTCATCCTTAATGATATTATAAACAATGGCTTTTATAAAAGTTTTATATTTTGGATTTTCTGTTTTAGTATCTATTTCATTCAAATAAAATAATGCAGAATCTACTGTATTATTATTGAAATAAGCAGCGCATAAATTAAATTTAGTCTCTTCAAAATCAGGATATATTTGTAGTGTTTTTTTGTAGAAATCGATACCTGCATCCACATTGTTATTTTTTAAATAAGATGAAGCCAGATTGTTTAAAATATGTGCATGATATGGATTTATTGCATATGCTTTCTCAAATAATTTTTGGGCATTAGTATAATCTCCTTTCGTGTAAAATGCCAGTCCTTCGTACCAATAAACAGGTGTTGAAAGTGGATCCATAGGATAAACAGAAGTATTAACTTTTTTTACTTCATTAATTACGGTATTATAATCCCCTCTGTTTTTTGCAAATATCGCTTTACGAGCATGATATTCACAAATATATCTAATGGATCCAAACGATAATGCAGCCATTATTAGCATTAAAAAAACAATATTATAAAGTTTTAAATACTTTAGATAAATTGGATTCTTATCTCCTTTTACTATTAAAGCAAGTAATACAGTCAATATCAAATTATGAATTATTCTTTCATGAGGAAAACTTAAAAACGAATAAACAATAAAGCCCACTAAACTGAAAAATATCGCCAGTTTAAATGCCATGTTATTTTCATCAGTATCGTTAATAATTTGCTTAAAAAGTGAAACAAAGGCCAGAATAAAAATAAGTGAATAAAATACCAAACCTAATAATCCATATTCAGAGGCAATCCACAAAAAATCGTTGTGCGGGCGCTGATAAAAAGTAATATTATCTTCCGAAACCAAACCTTTGTTGCCATATTTAAGCATTTCTATTTTCCAACTTGCCGGACCTTCTCCAAAAAACGGTCTGTCTTCAATTATTCTTAAGCTTCTTTTCCACAATTCAATTCTGTCTTTACCGGAACCATCACTAGAATTAGCAATACTTATAAAATGTGATTTAGCCTCATTAGTTTTTGTAAAAAAATTAAAGAAAAGCAAACTAGAAACTAGGCTAATTCCTAGTATAAAAATCACAGGGCGAAATTTGTAGTTTAATAGCGATTTTTTAAGTATTAGTATTATTAGAACTACTGTAAAAGCAAGTGCTATAGCAAGCCAACTTGCTCTGTTTGAAAGAATAATCAGCAGAAATAAAATAATAGAAGTTGTTATTTGAAAAACTGATTTTTTCAATTTGTATTTTGAAAATATTGAAAGATAAAGTATGAATGGCAGAGTAAAAAACAACAATTGACTGAACAGGTTTCTATGACCAAATATTAATTTTATCTGATATGTATCCAGTGGTATACTTAGTTTGCCATTTTGTAAAACAAGAATTAATTCAGTTATCCCCCATAGTGAAATAATAACTCCTAAAACTCCTATTGATCCGAGTAAACTTCTTTTTAATTCAATATTTGAGTAGTTAGAAAGGATGATAATAAACAATAAAAAAAATGATATTATTTTGATTACATCAAATATGGAGTCACCATTAATATGGTCAAAAAATAACCTAAATAATGAATAAACAGCAAAAAATAAATATACAATTGTAAGATATGAATAAGGTATATCTTTATGATTATTAGAGGATTTGAAGTTGGTAATAAGTGCGATCAGCATAAATAATTGCACCCCTATAAACCTGATTAGCAAACCTCGATCGAGCAGTTGTGTGCTGAAAAGTAGTGGCACTATTAGCAACAATCCCCACAAGGGTAGTATATATGCTGACTTGTTATTGTTGATTTTAAACATGAAATAAATTCTGAGCAATTTAGAGTATCCAAAGTTACATAATTCAAACAGCAAATTAACCTTAATAGTAATTTAGAGCTAATCTTTCTATTAATTTTATTTAAGAGTTGAAAATATTAATTGAGTAAAGCAATACCTGCGGCTTCCAAATATCTTAAAAAGAGTATTAGGATATTCCGATGAAGCATATCCGCCAATGCCAATAAAACCAACTTTATTTGGGCGAAGATTTGTGCCTTGGCAAATTGGAGATGGTTAGTTTTAAATATATATATTTTATAAATAGTTGTGGGAAGACAATAATAGTTTGTTAATCACAATTGACATTTAAAATTATTCTGAACTTAAATAATTTAGTTTATTTTTGATGAGTAATATTTAATCTAACGGTATCAATTAATTGTATTATGAAAAAACTTCTCTTTCCACTACTATTTATTTTTCTGTACTCATGCAGTAATATTACTGTTACTTCCGATTATGACAAGGAGGTTGATTTTACTGAATACAAAACATTTAGTTTTTTAAAATGGCGCGACGACAATAATAAACTAATAAACGATTTCGACAAGGCCAGACTTATGAAAGCAGTAAAGGCTGAAATGACTGACAGAAATTATACTTTTCAGCAAAGCGGTGGTGAGTTGGCTGTATCCATTTATGTTATTTTAGAAGATAAGACATCCTATAATTCTTATACCGATTATTATGGTGGGTTTGGTTATTATTTTGTGCCTCCCTGGGGTTGGGGAGGACCTGCCCGAACAATAGTTACCGAATACAACTATACTCAGGGAACATTAATTTTTAATGTTTTTGATGCTAAGCAGAAGAAGTTAATATGGCAGGGAACAGCCATAGGAGAGATTGATAATAATCCCGCCAATAAAGAGAAAAATATCCCAAAACTTGTAAAGCAAACTTTTAATAAATACCCGATATCAATAAATAAATAAAATACATGAAGAATATTCTTTTTGCAATAATTATGTTAATGCTGTTTTCATGCAGCAGTGTTAAAGTCACAAATAATTTTGACAAGACTGTAAACTTTAGCGAGTTCTCTACTTTCAGTCTGTATCCCTGGGATAAGCATAATGATGAAGTTGTTAACGCATACGATAAGCAGTTAATAATAAATTCCATAAAATCGACTATGACTAAAAAAGGATACATCTATAAGGAAAAGGGTGGAGATTTAATAATTTCTACTTTTGTTTTAATTCAGGAAAAAACTATGAATCAGGCATATACTAACCATTATGGCGGATGGGCCGGTTATGGTGGTGGATGGAATTATGGTGCAACATGGTCGTATGGTTATGGCTATTGGGGAGGTCCTGCATATACAACTGCAACTATTTCAAGTCGTGATTATGTGGAAGGAACCTTAATTTTTGATGTTTTCCGTCTGGATGAAAAGAAACTTGTTTGGCAGGGTGTTGGCGTAGGCGAAGTTAATCCTGATTTCTCAAATAGAGATAAAAACTTACCCAAAGCAGTCTCTCATATTTTCAGAAGGTTCCCGGCAGCAGCTAAGAAGTAGTAAATTGCTTCTTCAGTTCTTCAAGCACCTGTGGAACGGCAATACCTGCTTTTTCTTTGATAATTTTCAAATTGCTTACAGAAGTTAGTTTTGTAGCATTTGGATCGATATAATATTTAGGGGCATTGCGACTTACAAAATTTAATAGTCCGGCGGCAGGAAATACAAGCATGGAAGTTCCTATTACCATAAAAACATCTGCCGACTCTGAAATTTCCACAGCCTTTTCTATGTTTTTAACTGCTTCTCCAAACCATACAATATGAGGCCTTAGTTGAGAACCTAATTCGCATTTATCGCCTAGGTTTAATTCCCAGCTTTTAAGAGGGTAAACCAAAGATTCATCCGATGTACTTCTGGCCTTTTTTAATTCGCCATGAAGATGAAGAACATTCTTTGAACCGGCACGTTCATGTAAGTCATCAACATTTTGGGTGATAATTTGTACATCGAACATGTTTTGTAATTCTGCAAGAGCATAATGTGCTGCATTTGGCTCTACTTCAAAAAGTTGTTTCCTTCGGATGTTATAAAATTCCAATACCATTTCAGGATTATTTTGCCATGCTATTGGTGAAGCAACTTCTTCAATTCTGTGATTTTTCCACAGGCCATTGCTGTCACGAAAAGTTTTAACTCCACTTTCAGCACTTATTCCCGCACCACTTAAAACAACAATTTTCTTTTTCATTGGAAGTATATTTTAATTAAAGTCCTTAACCGCAAAGTTCGCAAAGTTTCTCTCGAAGTACGCAAAGAAAACTTGGTGTTCCTTAGTGCTATCCTTCGTGTTCCTTTGTGGTTATTTCTTACCCGCGAAGTTCGCAAAGTTCATCGCACGCAAAGGAAAACTTAGCGTTCTCTGGGGATTCTCTGCGTTCTCTGCGGTTATATTTTTATCGCGAATATCACAAAGTAAATTTCATGTTTCATTTTTGATGTTTCTTTTAACCGCAAAGTTTGCAAAGTTTATCGCAAAGTGCGCGAAGTAATTAATAAACAGACAGATACATAACCTTATGTCTCAAAAAAATCCTCTGCCTTTTTTATATCTACTCAGGCTAAAGTACAAAAAAAAGCGCCTTCCGAGGAAAGCGCTTATAAGCCTAAACAAGAATCGCAACCATTATTGAAATAGGCTGTTAGTCTTTAAATATTTTCATATCATCAAGAACTTTCATTACGTCTCTTACTGCATTGGCAGATGTTCTGAGAAGTTGTTTCTCGTTTTTATCAAGTTCAATCTCGATAATTTTTTTTATACCTTGACGACCAAGTATTACCGGAACTCCCAAATAAACACCTTTTTCGTCGTATTCACCATTTAAGCAAGCACAAACTGGGAAAATTCTATTCTGATCGTCAACAATAGCTTCAACCATCTGAGCAGCAGCAGCGCCTGGTGCATACCATGCTGAGGTTCCCATAAGGTTAACCAATTCACCACCACCCATTTTTGTACGCTCAACTATTTTGTCAAGTTCCTCTTTTCCAAGAAGTTGGGTAACGGGAATTCCGTTTACAGAAGTATAACGTGGTAATGGAACCATAGTGTTTCCGTGACCTCCTAACAATAAAGCGTGTATATCGGTTG
The DNA here is from genome assembly GCA_002869365.1 of Marinilabiliales bacterium. Lineage (GTDB taxonomy): Bacteria > Bacteroidota > Bacteroidia > Bacteroidales > F082 > BM524. The sequence continues at coordinate 21,111 of PKTA01000024.1, forward strand.
GAGAAACATCAAGAGCACTTGAAAGGAACGCACGATAACGACCAGTGTCGAGTATACCTGCCATACCAAATACTTTATGCGATGGTTTATTTGACGCTTTATAAGCAGCATATGTCATAACGTCGAGTGGGTTACTTACTACAATAATAATTGCATCAGGTGAATATTTTATCGCCTTTTCAGTAACATCTTTAACAATGCTTGCATTTGTTTTAATCAAATCGTCACGCGACATACCAGGTTTTCTTGGTATTCCGGATGTAATTACAATAATTCCTGAACCTTTTGTTGCAAGATAATTATTGGTAACTCCCGTTACTCTCGTATTAAAGTGATTAATCGATGAAGTTTGCCAAATATCAAGTGCTTTACCTTCGGCAACACCTTCTTTGACGTCAAGCAAGATTAAATCTTTTGTTAAATCCTTATGCGCGATTACATTAGCTACTGTTGCTCCAACATTACCGGCACCAATTACTGTTATTTTATCCATTTCTTTTTTATTAATTATTTGTTTCAGCATACAAAAGTAAAACTATTTTCAATTTATCAACAATTTTAAGCCTTCAATATAAATATGTTGCAATATTTTAAGGTTTTAGTATTATGAATTAGAATTATTAAGAAATATTTTCATATTCGATAGGTTCATTTCATTATTTATTTCTTTTCCAACAGGTGTAAAAAGTAAATGAATAATATCTTTATAATTATGAACAACATTATTTCTTACCATTTTCATGGTTGAATTTATCATTCTGTTTTCTTCGCTAAACGCTTCAGGTAAAATGCCTATTGCAGCAGGAAGCCATCTTTTGGGGAACATACTTTCGAATTCCCCGCCCTTAAAGTACTTTTTAATTTCTTCTTTTATTGTTAGTAAGGCCAAATCGATTGCTTCTTTTGATGCGGGTTCAAGCCCGGATGTTTTAATTAGTGAATTAATTGCCGCTTGGTTTGCAACAACCAGCCCTACTGTATAAGAATCCTGATTATTATATAGCATGCACTGATCAATATATTTTGATTGCTGTATTATAGCCTCTTCAATACCTTCGGGGCTATATTTTTCTCCATCATTGGAGATCAGCAAACTTTTAAATCTACCTAAAACCATAAGGTATCCATCTTCATCAAAATAACCCATATCGCCTGTATGCAGCCATCCTTTATGAATACTTTCATAGGTGGCATTTTCATTTTTCCAGTAGCCTGCCATCACATTTTCACCTTTAACAACAATTTCACCTTTTTCGCCTTGAGGGAGTTCATTTCCCTTATCGTCAAGTATTTTAACTTCCAGTTTATCAACGGGTTTGCCGGAAGTTCCAAGTTTATGATCTTTAGGTGAGTTTGAAGAAATAATAGGTGCTGCTTCTGTTAATCCATATCCCTGATACATCGGCATATCGAGAGCATAAAAAAATCTCTGTAATTCAATATCCAGTAATGCACCTCCTCCAACAAAAAACTTTAGTCTGCCACCAAAGCCTTCTCTGATTTTTGAAAAGAGAATTTTATCGTAAAGGGCAAGTAGTGGTTTGTAAAATATAGTTAATCCACTACCTTTATTATGTCCTTCTTTATTGTAGGCATAAGCAAGTTTCATTGCATGTTTGAATAGTTTATGTGCTTTTTCGCCTTTTTGTATAATTCCTGCTTCTATATTTTTACGGAAATTACTTGCTAGAGCAGGAACACTTAGTAGGAAAACGGGTCGCGTTTCCTTAATGTTTATCGGAATATTTCTTAAAGTATCCAGACCTGATTTGCCGGGATCTACTACCGAAATACTTGCACCATTAAGAATTATTGTATAAAGCCCTACGGTATGGGCAAAGCTATGATCCCAGGGCAAAATTAGCAAAGTAGTATACCATTCGGGAATGTCGAACAAGGATTCTGCTTGCTCAACATTGGCGGTGAAGTTTCTGTGAGTAAGCATTATACCTTTAGGATCAGCTGTAGTTCCTGAAGTATAACTAATTACAGCTACATCATCTTGCTTTATTTCTTTGATAATATTTATAATTTGTTGATCATCAGTCTTATTTCCTTTTATTAATAGGTCGCTATACTTAACTTCATTTTCTTTAAGTACTTCCGAATCATCCAGTAAAATGAGCTTTTTAAATGATGGAATGTCATTTAAAATACCCCTTAATTTTTCTGCCTGACGAGCCGATGCAATTGCATATCGACTTTCGGAATGCTCAATTCGGAATTTTATATCAGAGGGTTCATTAAGTTTTATGGAAAGAGGAACAACTACTGCTCCCAGATATAGAAGAGCCATCTCCGAGGTCAGCCATTCCTTCCGTCCTTCACTGAGTAAAATTACTTTATCATCTTTTTTTAAACCTAAATCCATTAGGCCTCCGGCCAGATTATGAACTTCAGTTCTTATTTCCTGAAAAGTTGTAGGACTATATTTTCCGGATTTTTTCTCATAAATAAGAGGATTGTTCGAAAATTTCTTTGAACTGCTTTCAAACAAATTAGGTATAGTTTTTTCCATCATGACTGCAAGATAGTAAAAGCATCTCAATTCTATTAAGCTGGGATAAAAAAAAGAGGCTGTCGAAATCAACAGCCTCTGATAAAGAAAATCCTTTAAATATTATTTCTGGTCGTGGGCATGCATAACCGTAACCATTATCATATTTACAATTTCATTAACACTTGCTCCCAGGCGTAATATCTGAACTGATTTATTCATACCATTTAGCACTGGTCCAATTATGTCAGCTTCTACCGTTTCATAAAGCAATTTATGAGCGATATTGGCAGATGCCAGATTTGGGAAAATTAAAGTATTAGCAGCAATTCCATCGAGTTTACAGAAAGGGAAATTATCTTTTTGTAAATCAGGGTCAAGTGCCACTGAGGCTTGCATTTCACCGTCTACTATTAAATCAGGATATTCTCTGTGTAATATTTCTACGGCATCTTTAATTCTCTTATTTAGTTTTCCTTCAACTGATCCAAAGTTTGAATATGACAAAAAGGCAATTTTAGGAACTATTTTTAACCTTTCAACTTCTTTTGCCGTTTGCAATGCTATTCCCACAAGTTCTGGCACACTAGGTTGCTTATTAACAGTACAATCACTTAAAAATAACGGACCTTCTTTTCTGTTAATAATATACATTCCACTTACGGTAATACACTCAGGTTTTCTTCCAATAATTTGCAAACTTGGTTTTATTGAATCGGGATAATTACGAGTAAGGCCTTTTAAAACACCATCGGCATATCCGGTTTGAACCAACATAGGAGCATAATAATTACGATGCATCATAGCATCTTGTGCTGCTGTGAGCGTCATACCTTTTCGCTTTTGTTTTTCCCATAGGAGTTTTGCAAATTCCAGTCGACGACTTTTTTCCTTAGCACATTTGTTATCTATAATTTCTACACCTTCAAGTTCGAGTTCATTGCTAATAATCATGTTTTTAATTACCTCTTCATCACCAATTAAAATTGGTTCTGCAAGGTTTTCATTTTTAACAATTTCTGCTGCTTTCAGGATGCTGTAATTTTGTCCGTCGGCGAGAACAATCTTCTTAGGTGTACGTTTACAAGTGGCTTTCATCTGCCTCATGAGAGGGTTGCTTAATCCGAGACGTTTTCTGAGTTCTTCTTTATAAACGTCCCAATCTAATATTGGTTTTTTAGCCACACCGCTGTCCATAGCTGCTTTTGCAACTGCCGGAGCTACAACTTCTATAAGTCGTGGGTCGGTAGGTTTTGGAATTATATATTCCCTTCCAAAGGAAAGGTTTTGTACTTTAAAAGCAATATTAACTTCTTCAGGAACAGGAAGTTTGGCTAGTTCGGCAAGAGCCTTTGAGGCTGCTAATTTCATTTCCTCATTAATTTCACTGGCTCTAACATCGAGAGCCCCACGGAATATATATGGGAATCCTAATACATTATTTATTTGGTTAGGATAATCGGAACGTCCGGTGGCCATAATAATGTCATCTCGGGTTTCCATTGCAACATCATAAGCAATTTCTGGTGTTGGATTTGCCAGTGCAAAAACTATTGGCTGAGGTGCCATGGTTTTTAGCATCTCAGGTTTCATAACACCACCCACAGAAAGTCCTAAGAATACATCTGCCCCAACTACTGCTTCAGCTAATGTTCTTGCTTTTGTATCTGAAATAAAATCCTTTTTGGTTTCGTTTAAGTCAGTTCTGTCTTTGTGTAATACCCCACGGCTGTCAAGCATAACAATATTCTCGGGTTTAGCACCCAGGGCAATGTACAATCGGGTACATGAAACTGCCGAAGCACCTGCTCCGTTAACAACAATTTTAAGATCTTCTATTTTCTTTTTATTGAACACCAATGCATTTAATAGTCCTGCTGAGGTAATAATTGCAGTACCATGTTGGTCATCATGCATTAAAGGAATTTTTAACTCTTCTTTTAAGCGTCTTTCAATTTCGAAACATTCCGGAGCTTTGATGTCTTCAAGGTTTATTCCTCCAAAAGTAGGAGCAATCGCTTTTACTGTTTGTATAAACTTTTCTGTGTCGGTTTCATCAATTTCAATGTCGAATACATCAATGTCCGCAAATATTTTGAACAATAAACCTTTACCTTCCATAACAGGCTTTCCGGCTTCTGCACCAATATTACCTAAGCCAAGTACTGCTGTACCATTTGAAATTACAGCAACCAGGTTTCCTTTGGCAGTATATTTATATACATCCTCAGGATTTTTTTCTATTTCCAAACAAGGATCAGCAACCCCCGGTGAATAGGCCAGCGATAAATCTCTTTGTGTTGAATATGGTTTTGTTGGAACTACTTCTATTTTGCCCGGACGACCAAGGGCATGATAATTTAGGGCATCCTTTCTGAATAATTTATCCATAGTGTGTTATATTTTGTCTTACAAAATTATAACAAATATCATGGTTCAACTATTAAATATCATTTAAATTGTTAATTTATAAACAGTCTAAGTTTCAGGATAATAGATTCGGAATATTTATAAGTAGTACTTCCTTGGAAGTATTGATACATAAGGCCTTTATTATCCTTGGTATATGCGAAGAAACTTTTTTTTTCGATAATCTTTTTTATATTGTGAAGTCTTATAAAAATAAAAAAATGTGATGAGAATATCTTTTTTTACTTTTGCATGCTTAAGCAGAATAAAAAATGGAATTTACACCAACATCTTATAAACTTAAATCCATGACGTCGGGTCATATTTTTGACGATAGCGGATGGCTACTCGACTGTCCCACTGACAAAACTCCCGGATTAATTCGAGCGATATATGAAAGTAGACAACTACGAGTAAAAAATCAGGATTTAGGACTTTATAAGTTCTCTGACTGGCTACCGGTAAAGAAAGTTTTAAAAGGATCGTATGCTCCAATAACATACAAAAGTGAATGCTTTGCCAAAGAACTTGGTATGAGTAATCTTTATATTACTTTTAGTGGTTATTGGCCTGAAAAAGGTATTGAAATGACAACTTGTTCTTTCAAAGAAACAGAGGCTTACAGTGTTTGCGGACGAAAGGATAACCACGATGGTAAAGTATTGATTGTAGCCTCAGCAGGAAATACTGCAAGGGCTTTTGCAAGAGTATGTTCCGATAATAATATCCCCTTGCTATTGTGTATACCCGAAGATAATTTGAATGCACTTTGGTTCGATAAGCCAATTAACGATTCTGTAAAAGTAATTGCCAGTAAAAGTGGAGGCGATTATTTCGATGCCATTCACCTGAGTAATATGGCAGTTGAAATGGATATATTTGTTCCTGAAGGAGGAGCAAAAAATGTTGCTCGTCGCGATGGCATGGGAACAACAGTGCTTTCGGCAGTAACGCATATTGGGGAAATACCCGAATACTATTTTCAGGCAGTAGGAAGTGGAACAGGTGCCATTGCAGCATGGGAGGCCAACTTAAGGTTCATTGAAGATGGACGTTTTGGGAACAGAAAGATGAAACTTATGGTTTCTCAAAATTTCCCTTTCCACCCGATTTATGATGCATGGAAAGCAAATTCCCGTCAGATGTTACTTTTCGATCATAATGTTGCCAGACGACAAGTGGAAGAAATAGATGCAAAAGTTTTGAGTAATCGTAAACCACCATATCCTCCGGCAGGAGGTCTTTACGATGCCCTCATGGATGCAGGAGGCGATGTGCTTTTAGCAAATAATAAAGAATCGGCAGAAGCCGCAAAATTATTTGAAAATTGTGAAGGTATTGATATTCATCCGGCTTCAGGAGTTGCAACAGCAACGCTCATTAAATCCATAAAGGACGGAACAGTTGATAAAGATGCTTTGGTAATGCTAAATATTACCGGTGGCGGAGAAAGTCGGTTGAAGGCTGATAAAGAGGTTTTCTATTTGAAACCTGATATTATTTTTCCTGTGGATGTGGAAATGGATATAGTTCACCGGCAGTTGTCTGAATTATTCTCTAATTAGATAAATTTCTTACAAATTATAAATATCAGATAATCAATCTTATGTGGTTTTGTAAGAAATTTCACTTGTTTCAAATTGCTATCTAATCAAAGTATTGATATTAAATAAATTCTAGGCAACTTCTTCTAAATCGATATTGTCATACATAGTAAAAAAAGGATTAAATAATTAATAGTAACTTTGCTTCAAACACACACTTATGAAAATTTTTACTTTCCTAAAAACTTTTTTGGTAGTTGCTTTTGCTTTATTAGTAACTACAGTATTTTCAAAAGAGATAGATGTTTCAAGTTCAAAAACCGAACTTAAAATACAGTCGAAATCAGCATCGGGTATAGCATTTAAAAATAATATAGAAAAACTGGTTTTTTCTGTAATTCAAAATTCAAATACCGATTATTCACAAGTAAGCATAGCCAACTATGCTAAATCCGATCAAATAGGTTATCCTACACTACCTGTTTATCGTAAACTCATGGAAGTACCTCAAGGTGCCCGCCTGAAAGTAAAAATAATATCCTACGATTTAAAGGAATATAAACTCGAAGAATACGGAATTGTAAATAAGATATTCCCTTGTCAGGGTCCGCAATCGAAATGTTCAGAAGATGAGAAGTTTGTAATTGACAATGACGTTTATCAGAAAAATGCATTTATTAAAAGCAAATTGGCTGATGCTAAAATTATTGGCAGCATGCGATCACAACGCTTGGCTTTGGTTGAAGTTTCACCATTTGAGTATAATCCTGTGGAAGGTGTTTTAAGAGTTTACAATAATTTGCAATTTGAAGTAGTATTTGAAAATGCTGATTATTCAGCAACTAATGATATCAAATCCAGATATTATTCACCTTACTTCAGCGGAATGCAGCAGAGTGTGATAAACTATATTCCAAATTCAAACAGGGAAAATCTAACCCAGTATCCTGTAAAATATGTTATTGTTTCCAACCCTATGTTTGAAAGCAGTTTGCAGCCATTAATAGTATGGAAAAAGCAAAAAGGATTTAATGTTGTTGAGGCTTATACTGATGAGGTAGGAACAACCAAAGAAGCAATAAAAACTTATTTGCAGTCGCTTTATGATAGTGGCACGGTGGAAGATCCTGCCCCTTCATTTGTTTTATTTGTGGGTGATATCAATCAAATGCCAACTTATAATAACGGACATGGTGTAACCGACAGGAATTATGTGGAGTATACCGGCGACCTTTTACCTGAAATTTTCTATGGTCGTATGTCGGCAGAAAATACCGATCAACTTGATATAATAATTGGCAAAACGCTCCAATATGAGCAATATACTATGCCTGACCCAACATATTTAGATGAGGTTGTTATGGTAGGAGGAATGGATTCCAATTTTGGAGATGACTGGGCAAACGGACAAATTAATTATGGAACAGAGAATTACTTCAATGGAGATAACGATATTATTAGTCACACCTACCTTTATCCTGAGTCGGGTGGACAAAGTTCTCAGATTCATCAGGATATATCCAATGGTGTAACATTTGCAAATTATACAGCACATTGTAGCCCAAGTGGCTGGGCCGATCCTTCATTTGTAATTAGCGATATTGCCAATCTTGCTAACCAGGATAAATATGGTTTGATAATTGGTAACTGCTGCTCTTCCAGCGAGTATCAAACAACATGTTTCGCTGAAGAAATTGTAAGGGCAGAAAATAAAGGAGCCGTTGGTTATATTGGTGGTTCCAACAGTACATATTGGGATGAAGATTATTATTTTGGAGTAGGAGTAGGGGCTATTACTGAAGATCCGCCTGCTTACGAAGAAACCAGTTTGGGTAATTACGACCGTTCTTTCCATTCACATGGAGAAGATTTTGGAGAGTGGTATACAACTATGGATCAGGTGATTTTTGCAGGTAACCTTGCAGTTCTGGAAGGTTCACCAGGAAGCGCTGAATATTATTGGGACATTTATAATCTTATTGGCGATCCTTCATTGATGATTTATTTTTCAACTCCCGAGGTAATGCCTGTTACTCACGATGAGGTAATAACTATCGGGCAAACTACATTTAGTGTTGAAACTGCTCCTTTTGCTTATTTAGCCCTAAACATGGGAGGTGTTAATTATGCTACAGTTCTTGCTGATGAAAATGGAATGGCAGAATTTGTTTTTGATGGTTTTACCTCCCCGGGATATGCTGAAATAGTTATTACAGCTCAAAATTATCAACCGTGGATTGAAGATATTTTGGTGTTTGCTCCTGATGGACCTTATTGTATATATGAAAGTTATATACTTCAAGATGATTCACTGGGAAATGGAAATGCAAAAGCAGAATTCGACGAAGATATTTTTCTGAATATCAATATAAAAAATTATGGCACCGAAGATGCAAATAATGTAATAGTAAACTTATCCACAGAAAATGAGTATGTTACATTAATTGATGC
>PKTA01000184.1 GCA_002869365.1 Marinilabiliales bacterium
CCCAAACCCGATTTTAATCTGAATGTTGGAAGTGCAACACATGGCATACAAACCGCCCGCATGATAGAGGGAATTGAAGAGGTTTTACTTGACGAGAAACCCGATTACCTGGTTGTTTATGGCGATACTAATTCAACACTTGCTGCGGCTGTGGCTGCATCTAAAATTCATGTGCCCATTGTTCATATTGAGGCTGGATTAAGATCTTTCAATAAGTCGATGCCCGAGGAGATTAATCGTATAATGTGCGATCATGCCTCAACACTATTGTTTAGTCCAACAAAAACGGGTTTTGATAATCTCATAAAAGAAGGTTTTAAGAAAGATGCTCAAAAACCATTTACGGCAGACAATCCGGCAATTTTCCATTGTGGAGATGTAATGCTTGATAATAGTCTTCATTTTAAGAAAATAGCACTTGAGAAGAGTTGTGTGTTGAAAGATAATAATCTTGAAAAGGGGAATTTCATTTTAGGGACAATACACAGAGATAATAATACCGACCAGGCAGATCGTCTTAATGCAATACTTTATTCTCTGCTAAAGATTTCTGAGAATGAAAATATAGTTTTACCTCTTCATCCAAGAACATCAAAATTACTGGATAGAAATTTGAGTTCTGAATTGTTACAAAAGTTGCAGAATACTAATAAAATTAAGCTCATACCTCCTGTTTCATTTTTGGATATGATTGCCCTTGAGAGTAATTGCAAAATGGTAATTACCGATTCGGGTGGTGTGCAAAAGGAATCATATTTCTTTAAAAAACCATGTATTATTTTAAGACCTGAAACCGAATGGAAAGAAATAGTAGAAGTTGGTGCTGCAGTAATTGCAGACGCTAGCGAAGAAAAAATTATTGGCGCCTATAATAAGTTCAACAATAAAGATTTAGAAGAGTATCCCTCAATATTTGGAGATGGAAAAGCCGCTGAATTTATCTGTAAAACTATGCTGGAAAATATTAAATAATATTAATCCCAAACAAAAAGCCATTTGCCGTTTTCCTGTCGTTTCCAAACAGTATGAAAAACACCGGTATCGGATATTAATATTCCGCTGGTGTCGGTTTTGCTGAAAATATATTTTCCATAAGTATACGCCATATCACCCGATGAGGATACATCCACAAAATCCGGTTCCCAAACGAGTTTGATATTTTGATTAACCGTATCATAATTTTTATAAAAATCTTTCAACGATTTCTTGCCTTTTATTAACTCATTATCGCGAATCAAAACAACCTCTTCGGAAGAAAATTTCAAAAAGGCTTGCTGAAGCCCATCGGTTTCTATGCTTTTGCAGAAATCGGCTTCAGTTTTAATAATTTCATCCTTCCATTTACTCCTGCTATCTTCCTTGTTGTTTGAGCAGGAGGAAATGGAAAATAAAACAGAAATTATTATTATTGATAGTTTCATCTATTAAAAAACTTTATTGTCAATCATTTGTTGGAAAGTATCTTTCATCGAATCTTTTAAAGGACGATAATTCATTCCTAATTCTTTTTTGCTTTTAGAATTGTCTGCTTTAAAAGGATATCCTACATTTCTGGAGATTATTTTTCTATTTAGACTTTTACTTAAAATTGGTCCTATAAGCCATACTAATGCTTTTGGAAGTTTTTTACTAGGAAGTGGATATTCTGAACCATATTCAGGGATTATAGTTTTGGCCATACTCAGAAATGAGGTATTATGCCCTGAAACAATATGACGTCCTTTTGCTTGAGGTTTAAACCCGGCCTTGATGTGAGCAAATGCCAAATCTCTTACATCAACAATGCCAATACCAAATTCAGGGGCTCCGGTTTTCATGGATCCATCACCCAGTTGTTTAAATATTGTAAACGACTCGGAAGTTACTGCGTGAGGGTTTAATGCAGGACCTATTACCAATGATGGATTAATAACTACTAAATCCCAACGCTTTTGTTTTTTTACCATCTCCCAGGCTTCTTTTTCAGCAAGGGTTTTTGAATATGAATATGCCTGGTGTTTTAATGATGAAGTTGTATTCCAAACCTCCTCGCTTAACTCTCCCTTAGGTGTTTTTTGTATATCAATATTATCGCCATAAATGGCAGCACAACTGCTTGTTAATACCACTCTTTTAACCGACTCTGTTTCATTGGCTTGTTCCAATACATTGCGGGTACCTAAAAGGGCTGGATCAACGAGGTCAGTTTGTGGATCCTTTATTTTAGAAGTGAAAGGTGAAGCTGTATGGTATACAAGTTCGCAACCTTTCATGGCCTCAGCATAGGAACCGTTTATCAATAAATCGGATTTGAAATATTCTATTTTCCCTGATGATTTTTTTGCAATTTCATCAAGATGACCTACCTTTTCCTTGTTATCGGGATTACGTACGGCAGCATGAACTGTTAATCCTTCGTCGAGGAGTTTTTTAATCAGCCATGAAGCAACATAGCCTGTAGCTCCGGTTACCAATACCGGTTTGGTTTTATCAATTTTTGTCATTTATTCAATATTTTTATTTAACAACGAACAGAATTTCAATTGTTTAACGACAAAGGTATATAATTATGAAATGGAGGCAAGTTAAATTTTTGAAAAGTTTTAATTATGGAAAAACGAGAAATTTCCTAAGCAGCGAATGAGTTTTGTGAGAGCTTATTAATCTTACCTGAAATGAATTGAAATTATCTCTAACAATAATTCTTTATCAATTGGTTTTGTAATATAATCATTGCAACCTGCTTCAATACTTTTTTCCCTGTCTCCGGATTGAGCGTAAGCTGTTTGTGCCAGTATAAAAACTTCTTTGTTGAATTTACGAATTTGCCGTGTTGCTTCGTAACCATCAATTCCGGGAATCTTTATATCCATTAATATAACATCTAAATCAGTATTTTTTTTACATAACTCAACTGCATCTAAGCCTGTCTTAGCAATTAATATTTCTTTCTTATATTCTTTGAGAATAATTTTTAAATAGGAGAGGGTTATTTCATCATCCTCGACGACAAGGAATTTTAATCCTTTTTTAAGGGATGATTTCTCATTTGATTCATCATTAATATTTTCATGAATTTCATTATTGCTTGTTATGTAAGGAATTGTAAAATGGAATTGTGAACCAATGCCTTCCTTTCGGCTATCGGGATCACTTTCCACCCAAATTTTTCCACCCAACATTTCCACATAAGCCTTGGATATTGCAAGTCCCAGGCCTGAGCCCTCATACGCCTGTTTATCTTCAATATCAGCTTGTTCAAAACGAGAAAATATAGCCTCTTGTCTATTCTTTGGAATTCCAATGCCTGTGTCTTTAATATAAAACTCCAGTTCGCCTTTTTTATTTATCAAACAACCAAATTCTATGCTACCATTATGTGTGTATTTTATTGCATTTTTAATAAGATTGGTGATAATGGAATCTAATTTTTCTTTATCTGATTTAATAATTACTTTTCTATTGGGAAGTTTATTTATTAGGTATAGTTCAAGATCCTTTTTATTAGCTTCAGGCAAGAAAAAGTCATAAAGTTCTTCAATTTTATTGTTCAGGTTTATATCTGAAATCACAACATCAACTTGCCCTGCTTCAATTTTGGAAATATCAATAATATCGTTAATAGTGTTAAGCATACGATTACCACTTTTTTCAATAATACTGATGAATTTTTCCTGTTCTTTTCCACTGAGTCCGGGCTTTTTTAACAGGTTTGTAAAGCCAAGAATTCCATTCATGGGTGTACGAATTTCGTGGCTCATATTTGCCAGGAATGCTGATTTTAGTCTATCACTTTCCTCTGCTTTTTCCTTTGCAGTTATATATTCTTTTTCAACTCTTTTACGTTCGGTAATATCGAAAAATGCTGTTACAAATTGATGATTTACAATGGGAGATGTTGAAATATATGTATACGTATTATTATTAGGCTGAAACATTTCGGTATACACAGTTTCTTTAAGGCCAACATGGTTTTTCCAAAATGATTTAATGTATTCCGAGGACATTCCATAAAGCTTTGTGGCAGTATTATTTATAGTTTGTTCTTTGGTTAAGCCAGTAGTTGAATAAAATGCTTTATTTACTTCAATAATACGATAATCAATCATTTCTCCTTTATCATCATAAATTAGTTCATTTAATGAGACTCCTTCAGATAATGTGTCAAGTATGTTTCGATATTTATTTTCACTTTCTTCTGCTTTTTCTTTTGCTGCAATTAACTCAAGACGATTTTCCTTAATCTCTTTGTTCTGAATATTTAAAAGTTTATTTGCTTTATTTCTATTTTTAATTTGGCGAAATAGAAGCAAAATAAAAACAATAAATAAAACAATTCCTCCAAACGCAAAATATAATAAGGTCTTCTGTCCTCTAAGTTGAGATTGTTTTTTATTTATCTCCAGGGCTCTTATTGTTTTCTCAGAGTTTAAAAGCTTAATTTCTTTTTCCTTTTTATCGATTTCGAAATCTGCCTGAAGATTATTTTGTTGCCTCAACATTTCCTTACTAAAAATGGAATCTTTTAACGAATGATATTTTTTAATATAATAGATTGCATTTTTATAATCTTTTATTTCTGAATATACATCGCCAAGACCTTTATAATTCTCATTAATAGTTTCGATTATATTAAGAGGCTCAACAATATTAAGGCTTAGATTATAATACTTTATCGCATTATTAAACTGTTTTTTCCGAAAATATAGATTTCCTAGTTGATTATATGTTTGTCCAAGTCCTGCTCCATTATTAATTTCTTTATCAATTTTTATAGATTTATTATAATACTCAAATGCTTTATTGTAGTTACCCCTTTCTTCATAAAATTCCCCAATATTACTCAGTGAGATAGAAACGCCTATTTTATTACCAAGTTCTTCTTCTATTTCTAATGATTTTTGATACAGATCAATGGCTTTATTAAATTCTCCTGTTTCATCATAAATAATTGCAATGTTATTTAAGGATTGTGCCATTCCAGGTTTATTATCCAAATCTTCTTCAATTTCAAATGACTTC
>PKTA01000032.1 GCA_002869365.1 Marinilabiliales bacterium
AAGGAACTTGCAGAAAATGGAGGTGATTTTGAATTTATACAATTTTGGGTTAATGCTCCGGCAAGAAATAAAATGGACACACCTTCTTATCAGCCCCTTACCGAAGAAGAAACAATTAAAATCGAAAGTAAAGATGGTAAAGTAAGAGTAGGCTTAGTGGCTGGTGAATTTATGGGACATAAAGGAAAAATAACTGCAAATAGTTCCTTATTGGTGCTGCGCCTCGACATTCAAAAAGGAGGCAAAATGCAAATTCCGCTACCGGAAAATTATAATGCTATTATTTATCAATTGGATGGAAATCTAATAGTAAATTCAACTGAAACTACTCAAGCTAAAGATATGGTGTGGTTTAATAATGACGGTAAATTTATTGAAATAGAAGGGAAAGAAAACACCAGGGCAATTATTCTTGCCGGTGAGCCAATAAACGAACCTCTTCGCACCTACGGTCCATTTGTAATGAATACACAAACTGAAATCATGGAAGCCATGAGAGATTATCAAATGGGTAAAATGGGTGTTCTTATTGAAGAATTTGAATAATATAACACAGAATAAATAAATAAATTAAAAACAATAAAAATTTTAAAAATGAAAAAATTAAGTATTTTATTAAGCTTTATGCTTATTGCGAGTTTAGGCATGTATGCCCAGAAAACAACCTATGGTTTCGACAAAGCCCATACTAATGTAAGGTTCACCATTTCTCATATGGTAATAACTGAAGTAGATGGTAATTTTAGCGATTTCGAAGGGAAAGTAGTAACAACTAAAGAAGATTTTTCAGATGCTGACATTTCCTTTACTATACAAGTTGCAAGTATTAATACCGATGATGATAAACGTGATGAACATTTAAGAAGTCCTGATTTTTTTGATGTAGCTAACCATCCTGAAATAACATTTAAAAGTACATCAATGGAAAAAGTTTCTGATAAAAAGTATAAACTTAGTGGTGATTTAACAATGCATGGTGTTACAAAAAACATTACCTTAGACGTTAAATACGGTGGAACAATTGTTGACCCATGGGGAAATACAAAAGCAGGTTTTAAATTAACCGGAGAAATAAATCGTCTCGATTGGGGTTTAAAATACAATAGTGTAATGGACTCAGGTGGACTATTAATTGGAGAAGAAGTAGGTATTGTTTGTAATGTTCAATTAATCAAACTTTAGTAATTTTAATAGAATAATAAAACACCATAAAAATGGACAAGAAAGAGATAGTTAAAGAGTATCAGAAAGGTGATTTAACAGTTCTTTGGAAGCCTCGAACATGTATACATGCAGGCGTTTGTGTTTCAAAATTACCAAAGGTTTATCAACCAAATAATAAGCCGTGGATTAATCTTGAAAATGCTGAACAAAACGCGCTAATCGACCAGATAAATGCTTGTCCTTCAGGTGCTTTATCATATAAATTAAAAGGTGAAATTACTAACAATAAAACTGAAAATAAAATGGAAAAACCAAATGTAGCTGGTAACAGCCCTATGATTATAGGACTTGAAGAAGGCAAAAACTATGCATGGTGTGCATGTGGAAATTCATCTAACCAACCATGGTGCGATGGATCTCATAAGGGCAGCGATCATAAACCTGTAATTTTCAAAATTGAAGAGAATAAAAAAGGAGCAATGTGTATGTGTAAACAAAGTGGTAACAAACCATTTTGCGACGGTTCGCACGCTAAAATTTGATCTGAATTAATCAAAACTAATATTCAAAATCCTCTTGCACAAACAAGGGGATTTTTTTTAATTCAACACATTAACATCGCCAATTTCGGGTTCTACTAAATCTACTCCGGTTTTTTCAGCAGCAACTCTTGCTCTTTCTATGGGCTCTGTCCATGGGTGAAGTGCCAATTGGAATTTACCCCAATGAATAGCCATCATACTTTTTGATTTCAAATCAATATTGGCTTGCACCGATTGCTCGGGCATAGCATGTATATTCTTCCAGTTTTTGTTGTACTGGCCACATTCTATCATGCTAAAGTCAAAAGGACCATACTTCTCCCCTATCATTTTAAAATGCTTGCCATAACCCGAGTCGGCACCAAAATAAAGGTTTACCGAATCTGTTTTAACAACCCATGAACACCACAAACTATTGTTTCTGCTAAATTTTCGACCAGAAAAATGCCTTGCCGGTGTGCTTGCGAAGGTTATACCTTCAATACTTTTTTCATCCCACCAATCCATTACTTCAATCTTGTTTTCTGCAATACCCCATTTTATGAGATGTAATTCTACTCCCAGGGGAACCAGATAACGGCCTACATTTTTATCCATCTTTTTTATTGTATTCATATCCAGATGATCATAATGATCATGAGAAATAAGAACTATGTCGATATATGGTAAATCATCAACATCGTAGTTATTGGAATATTTAAAACTTTTATTTGTAAAGGAAACCGGAGAAGCATAACTGCTGAATACCGGGTCGGCAATAATGGTTTTATCCTTAACGCGCATCATAACAGTGGAGTGGCCGAACCATGTATAAACAGCATTAACATCAGATGAAAGCATAAACTTTTCCTTATCAAATTTTATTGTTTCCATAAGTTCTGGTTTCCCATTTTCAGGACCTTTTATAAATTCCCATGCATTTTCCCACATGGAGGCTCCCTCAACCATAACAGCTGTTGGTTCCATATTTACAAACTTGCCATCTTTAAAATTTGGAGAACTTTCATACTTTTTTATTTCCTCCTTGGAAAATTTCCCTCCAAAGGCAGGATTAAAATTTAAAAATGCAAAAACGATTATTGCAATAATGATGATTATAGATATTATTATCATAAATATTTTTAATAAAATGTTCATTAGTAATTGTTAGAGGCGATAATATTAATATCGCGATTAGTAATTATTTTCTTTCGGTAGGGTTTTTGAGTAATATTTATCATCGATTGACCTAACTTGGTAGTCGTTGTTATCTGATTAGGAATTAAAATTTTTAAAACAGGATAAAGGGGTTTGGAAAAAATGTATAAAGCATTATACAATTTTGTCTTCGACTTTATTCCTTTCTCAGGCTGAATATAACCAGCTCGGTACATATAGGCATCTTTAAAACCAAGTTTGATTATATCATTTTCTGTTTTGCCTTTAACTCTAGCCCACATAGTTCTACCTTTCTCTGATGTATCGGTACCTACACCAGAAACATAAATAAAGGTCATATTTTCATTCAGTTTTCTGAGAATACTGGCAGCGGCTAAAGTAAAACCATATGTTATCCTTCTGTATTTTTCTTCCTTCATCCCTGCGGCCGAAACTCCCAATGAAAAATAACAGGCATCATATCCTTTTAATTCATTTTGCAAACTTGAAAAATCGGTAAAATCATCATGCAGAACCTCCTTAACTTTAGGATTCTCAATACCCAATCTGCTTCTATTTATTAGCAATACAGATTCAACATTTTCACTATCTATGCATTCATACAAAACTCCTTTTCCAACCATCCCGGTGGAACCGAATATTATAACTTTCAATTTTTTCATTTTTAAATAAGATTATATTTCTTTTCAAGAAAACTCACCATCTCTGCGTAATTCTCCATTTCATCATTTATAAGTGACATGAAAAATGAAGCAATGATTTGCATTAGCAATTGGGTTTCCATTTGAGGGTTTTCAAAATTCAATTCTTCAAAAGTTTCAGAGATGATTCCCATCGCTTTACCCATGAAACTACTATTGTGATATTTTTCAACTATCTCGTGGTTAGCAAACTTTATCGACATTTGCACTTTCCAGTATGCAGGGTTTTTATCAATTACAGCTTTAGGAAACCGCAATGTAGCCTTTAACCTGTCAACTGAATTTTCTATTCGCATCAAGTTATCCAGTTCTTCATTCATAAGCGCAACGCCCTCTTCCACCAAATAGTCAAGTAGCCCTTCTTTACTTCCAAAGTGTTTAAATATCAAACCTTCGGAAACTCCTGCTTCCTGAGCAATTTTATTTGTAGAGGTGCTATTATAACCATCCTGTGCAAATAGTTCAAGAGCAATATCTAGTATTTTTCTCTGTTTTTCCGTCATAACCAAAGTGAGTAATCACTCACAAAAGTATTTTATTTTTCAAAGAGCCGTAAGAAATTAACATTTTTTTTGTTTTCAATAAGATGCGACATATAAAAAAATTACTCCTGAATACGTTTGATTCTCCTCGTTACAGCCTGTTTTTCTGACTTTTACAAGTTATTTTTCAAAATTAATATACTAAATTGAATAATTTTTCGTCGTATCATTTTAAAGATGAAAACTTTTTAAAAAACACTACTTTTGCACGAGTTTAAAAAAACGCACATTAATGGCAGCATTGTTTTTTAAGGAATTAAGAAGTTTTTTAAGTTCTCTGATTGGATATATAGTAATTGGGGTTTTCTTAATAATTACGAGTTTATTTTTATGGGTACTCCCCAACGATTTTAATGTACTCGACTATGGCTATGCTAATCTGGATAGTTTTTTCATACTGGCGCCTTTTGTATTTCTATTTTTGATACCAGCCGTTTCCATGCGTAGTTTTGCCGACGAAAAAAAGAGTGGAACCGACGAATTACTATTTACCCGCCCACTTTCAGACACGCAAATTATTTTAGCCAAATATCTTGCATCATTAAGTTTGGTAATACTTGCCCTGATTCCTACAATGGTTTATTATGTTTCGATTTATTTCTTGGGTTTTCCTGTTGGAAATATCGACAGTGGTAGTTATTGGGGATCATTTATAGGATTGATTTTTTTAGCTGCAACACTCACCTCCATAGGAGTTTTTGCCAGTTCGCTTTCCTCAAATCAGTTGGTAGCATTTGTAGTAGCTGTTTTATTAAGCGCATTTATTTATACTGGCTTCGAATTCATTTATTCACTGGAAATTTTTGGCCCTGTTGATTTGTTTATCAAGTCGTTGGGAATAAGCCATCATTATGGTTC
>PKTA01000004.1 GCA_002869365.1 Marinilabiliales bacterium
AATTGTTACAGTAGTAATGAGACCATGCAAGACGGGGTTCGCAATGACGTTACGTGCGTTGAAAGACGGAAACCTCATTGCGAGACGCTGAGGCTTAATAAGATAATTTCCAACTTAATGTATTAGCTGCGAAGCCTGTCTGCCGACAGGAAGGCAATCTAATTCAGAATTCAAATATTTATTATATAATTGCATTCCAATTTTTTACTATTTTTACTACAAAGGATCTAAAATATGAGTGGATTGAAAGTTCAGCAGATAAATGGCAAGTATTTATACTATGCTTTCGTATCGGGGGGAAACCAAATACTGCAAAATCAGTATGAGATAAATGAGATAAATGTGTTTCCCGTAAGAGATAAAGATACGGGAACAAACCTGGCCTCAACCGTCCGCGCGGTAATCGACAATATAAAACCTCATAAATCCTATAAAACTACCGTAAACAAAATTGCTGAAGCCGCTCTTATGGGTGCCAGAGGCAATTCAGGAGTGATTTTCGCCCAGTTTTTATACGGCCTGAGCAAAGAAACACAAGACAAACATGTTATTAGTCTGAATGAATTTGCCGAAAGCGTAAAGCGATCCATACCCTACATCTATGAAGCAATTTCAAATCCTGTGGAAGGAACTATCCTTACAGTTATAAAAGACTGGTCGGAATTTATCTATAAGAAAAAAACCCTGGGCCAGGACTTTAAAAATGTGCTCATCGAATCGCTGGAAACAGCCGAAAGATCTCTTAAAGAAACCACATTTAAACTAAAAGCCCTTAACAAATACGGCGTTGTTGATGCCGGAGCGAAAGGCTTTGTGCTGTTTATAAAAGGTATAATCGACTTCGTGAAAAACAGAAACATACGCGATCTTGCAAACACTTCATATCAGACTATTAGCCTCATACATACCGAAGACGTTATGGAGGAAGATATACATCACCGCTATTGTACCGAAGCCATATTGAAAGGTTTGAGCATTAAAAAGCCAGAACTGCAGAAAATACTTGGTGATGCAGGCGATTCGGTAGTTGTAGCGGGCTCCGATGATATATGCCGCATACATGTGCATACCAATACGCCGGCAGAATTATTCCACAATCTTAAAAATTACAGCACAATCACCTTTCAGAAAGTTGATGATATGGTAAGGCAAAATGAGGTGGTGGTAAACAGAAAATGGAATATCGCAATAGTAACCGATTCCACTTGCGATTTACCACAGGATCTGCTGGACTATTATCAGATAAATATGCTGCCCCTGAACCTCAACTTTGGCGATAATCATTATCTGGATAAGATAACCGTTCAGCCCGAGCAGTTTTACGATCTGCTGGAAACCGAAGAGGCATTTCCAACAACTTCACAAATAAACGAGCATGCCTTCACCAATGTTTATTCACAACTGGCATCGCATTACGATTATATAATTTCTCTTCACCTTACGGGAAAGTTTAGCGGTACCTATGAAAGCAGCCGTAAAGCAGCAGAACGTATAAAAAAGGAGTTCGATACCGAAATTTTTTCCTTCGACAGCAGAAACCTTTCGGGAGCACTGGGATTATTGGTTTTAAAAACTGCCCAAAGTATAGAGAATGGAGAATCCTTCGAAAGCATAAAAAGCAATCTCGCCTCCTGGCGCGAAAATGCCAAAATATTTGTGAGTGTAAGGAATTTGAAATATATGATAAAAGGCGGGAGAGTCTCCAAACCAAAGGGCATGATAGCCAAAACCCTTGGGCTAAACCCAGTAATATCCATGGATGGAGATGGAAATTCGCAACTTTTTGGAAAGACTTTCAGTCAGAATGCAAGTTTGAAAAAGATATTTAAACATATAAGCAAAATCAGTAAGGGCAAAAAAATATGGAATTATGTTGTATTGCATGCCCATAACGAAAGCGGTGCCAACGAAACTTCGCTGAAAATGCAGGAGATAACGGGCAAAAAACCCTTGTCGGTAATAAATATATCGCCCGTAATAGGCATGCATGCCGGTATTGGTGCCAATGCTGTTGCATTACTTTTCGAAAACTAAAAACATAATTATGACTACACTTTTTCTTCAGGCTTCACTAATAATATTAATCCTGGTAACCCTTTTATGGATTATAAGCGTATTCATAAAAAATGTAAGTATAGTAGACCTTTTCTGGGGGATGGGCTTTGTATTTGTAAACGCCTGGTATTTCTTTATGTCGGGAGATTTTTATCTAAGGAAGATAATCCTTTTAGTGCTTGTTAGCCTTTGGGGATTAAGGCTTTCGGTATACCTAAGCCTACGGAACATTGGAAAAGGCGAAGACTATCGCTACCAGCAGTTCCGTCAGAATTTCGGTCCCGAAAGATATTGGTGGTTTAGTTATTTTCAGGTCTTTTTGCTGCAGGGAGCATTGATATTATTGGTTTCCCTTCCGCTTCTGGCAAGCAATGCTTCAACAACTTCCAGCCAGTTAAATATTGTGGATTATATTGCCATTATAGTGTGGATAATAGGCTTTATCTTCGAAGCCGGTGGCGATTATCAACTGTCTAAGTTTAAGTCGAAACCCGAAAACAAAGGTAAAGTGCTAAACACCGGACTATGGAAATA
The DNA here is from genome assembly GCA_002869365.1 of Marinilabiliales bacterium. Taxonomy (GTDB): domain Bacteria; phylum Bacteroidota; class Bacteroidia; order Bacteroidales; family F082; genus BM524. The sequence goes on from PKTA01000004.1 coordinate 2,590, forward strand.
TACACGACATCCCAACTATTTTGGCGATTCGGTAATATGGTGGTCATACGCCTTGTTTTGTATAGCTTCGGGAAATTACTGGCAAATTGTGGGTTCCGTATTAATGACATTATTGATAATTAAAGTTTCAGGCGTTAGCCTTTTAGAAAAATCGCTAAAGGACAAAAAACCAGAATATCAGGATTATATAAGAAAAACCAGTGCCTTTTTTCCTTTACCTCCAAAAAAATAAAATATGGATTTCTTAAGGGAAAATGTATGGTTAATATTATTTTTCGTCTGGGGACTACCACTGGGCATTTACCGTAGCCGTTTCCGGAAAATTGTTTACCAAACAGATAGCTGGATAATAAATATAAAGCCGGTTTTCATAAAAGAAATAAAAGGTCTTTTTAGCAACCTCTATCCCGAAAATAAAAAATATAAGCGTTTTCGTAATTTTTACCTTTTCTATCTGGCGATATATGCCATACTTTTTGTACTATATTTAAATTTTAATGATAATACTAAAAATAATAGCGACATGAAAAACATAAAAGTGGGAAGTAAAGTTCCCGAATTTTCACTCCCCGATCAAAATGGAAATACATTTGATATTTCTTCCGTGCTTGGCAAGAAAAATCTGGTAATTTATTTTTATCCCAAAGATGATACGCCGGGATGTACTGCCGAAGCCTGCTCTTTCAGAGATCAGTTTGAAGTCTTCCGTGAGGCCGATGCCGAGATAATCGGAATAAGTTCACAATCCGTTGAAAGTCATTTTAACTTCGCCAAAAAGCATAATTTAAACTATACCCTTCTCAGCGACACTGAGAAAAAAGTGAGAAAACTTTTTGGTGTAAAAGGCGATCTGTTTGGCTTAATACCCGGAAGAGTTACCTATGTTGTTAATAAAGAGGGAGAGGTGGTTTTTATGTTCAACTCGCAAACAAAAGCCGAACAACATGTTGATGAAGCCTTGTCGATATTAAAGGAAATGAATAAATAATGAACATCTGGTTTTCGATAGTATTTCTGCTTCTTGCTTATTTACTGGGGGCTATTCCCTTTGGATATATATTGGTAAAAAGCAAAACCGGTAAAAATATTATGGAAATGGGTAGTGGAAATGTAGGCTCCACCAATGTGAGAAGAGTTGCAGGCAAAAATATTTCTGCTCTCACCCAAATTCTGGATATGGCAAAAGGATTAATTCCTGTGGCTGTAATTTTGATTCTGGATAAATATCAGTATGTAAATGCTCCACAGTATTTTGTTTTTTATGTGGCGCTGGCATCCATAGTAGGTCATAATTACAGCGTATTTTTAAAATTCAAAGGAGGGAAAGGAGTAAATACTACTCTTGGTGCTTCAGTTATCCTCGCCCCCATAGCAGTTTTTACTTCGGTAGCAATATATTTTCTGGTGAAACTGAAAGTTAAATATGTATCAGCATCCTCGCTGGCATTATCTGTTTCGCTGCCTCTTATCCAATTCCTTTACGGTGGAATAAGCCCGACGTTCTACTACTTAATTTTATGTATGCTACTAATAATTTTCCAGCACCGGAGTAATATTTTGAGGTTGGTTCGGGGGGAGGAGAAGTTGTGAAGGGTCGACTTTGCGAGAGGGCGAAGAGGCGAAATGGTGAAGTTGAGATGGGGCGAGGGATGAGTTTTTCGGCTTGAATTAAAAATAAGAACGCAATTGATAGGAACGCGCCTACCTGCCGGAGTGACTGCCGGAAAAATTAGTTTGAAGGCAATAATGAAATGAAGGCATGGTTGGGAGTTATGTCCCTAGGCCTCGGGATGAGTTACGCGTTGCGTGTTACGAGTTCCTGAATGGTTAAACAGAAATTGATTGGGGCTCCGAAAGGATGGTCGAAAAGTCCAATGTCTAAAAGTCGACAAGTCCGTTTTGTCATAATTTCAATCAATTTACATTTATTGAAGCCCAAAACTCCGCCTTCCAGAAAATGCGTTAAGAAATCTGCAATATGGAGCGTAAAAAAAGAAAAGCTTACTTTAACTAATATTTATATTTAACGAAAATTGTGCATGTACAAAAAAATAAAATCTGAAACACCAAAACTTTCTTTTCTTTTAGCGAAGTATTGTGGATTTCAGCAATTTTCTGGGCAGCGTTGGCTTTTTTTGTTTCGTTTTTTCAGCTACTGGAAAAAATGAAAAGCCTGTCCGGCTTGAGGACATAGTTTACTGAAACTCTAAACGAATATAAAAAAAGTCGAAAAGTCCCAGAGTAGAATGGCTAAAGATAAATTTATGGTGCGTTGAAAATGTCATTTCGTTGGATCCGTCAGCCGACGGAGAGTGATAAGGAGGGATGGGACGAGAAATCTCCGAGTGAAGATGTGAAAT
>PKTA01000163.1 GCA_002869365.1 Marinilabiliales bacterium
AAGCCCTTCCGGGAGGAAGGACTTTTTCACTTATTAACCTAAAAACCCTCTATTGAGGGATAACCCAAAAAATTAACCTGCTATAGTTAATTGTTCGTAGAGAACAGTGCAAATATAATACATTTACAATCCCTAAAGCAACTAAATGTTAAAAAAATTTGTTAAAAAACATATAAATTTTTTATTACAACCATATACTACTGATTTTCTGTAGTATACATAAATAAACTAAAATTTACTTTACTATATTTTCGTTTCTCAAAAAAGTATTTTTTATTACTAAAATCAACTTCAATTGGATGCTCAACAATCAGTAAACCATTCTCCTTTAATAAATTATTATTAAAAATTAAGTCTACTAATTCTAAAAAATTGGGCATGGCATAGGGTGGGTCAGCAAAAATTATGTCGTATGACTTTTTATGTGATTTTAAAAATTTAAATACTTCGGAACGAACAATTCTGTGTTTTTCCATTCCAAATTTCTCTGATGTTTCCTTTATAAATTTATAACAATTAGGATTCATCTCCACAGAAGTTACTTCTTCGCAATTTCTTGAAATAAATTCATATGAAATGGCTCCTGTGCCAGAAAACAGATCAAGGACTGTTTTTCCCAGGAAATCAATTTTGTTGTTGAGAATATTAAACAAACTCTCCTTCGCTAAATCTGTTGTTGGTCTTACAGGAAGATTTTTGGGTGTTTTTATTATTCTGCGTCCATATTTTCCACCAATTATTCGCATTGTACCGAATTAATTAGTGTATAATATAAATGCGGTTTCAGGTCATCAAATATAAAAGAGTATTGCAAGTTTTCATTTTTTTGAATAAAAGAAAAATCTCTTATATACTGATAAATCATATCGTAAATGTTCATTCCTTTTTTAATTTCTCCCATCATTAAAAGTTTAACATCCTCAGGATTTAAATTTAAATTTTCGATGGCAGTAAGTAGAAAATATATAAAGTCTTCTTTTGTTCTAAAATCAAAATTATTATAAAAGTGCAATTTGTTATCTCTCAAATTAATCAGATCAAAACTATTTTCTCTCAAATTAAGAAACAGAGTTTTTTCATCAGTATTATTCTTAAAATTAATTAATAGGCTTTCAATAAATACTGATGAGAAGTGCTTAATTTTAGCGTTCGGCCAAAACTCTTTTACCTTTTCAATAACAGGATTTGAGATATAGTAAATATTGTTTGCAAGAGCATTTGGTAATTCATCAAAAATTATTCTTGAGTTTTCTCTAAATGGTTGATTAAAACCTAAGTATAAACTTTTTTTGGTTTCATCAAACAAAACTTTAGGTATAAGCGTATTATATCGGTTTTGATAAAGAAGAATAAATCTTTTATAAGGATAGGCAAACCATGGTCTTTCATTAAGTATTAAATCCAGTTGGAAAGGAATTTTACTTTCATCATCAAGTTTACCAAAACTATAGGCTTCCAAACCGATAAATTTATTTCTGTCCTCAGAAAAGATTGAAAAAACAAGTCCATACAAACTAATTTGCATGGACATTGTATAATTCTTTGTCTGCGATTCTCTGAAAGATTTGTCAATCAGACTAAAATATGGTTTAATTCTAAGAGACATGGAATAATAAACTATTCCCAGTTTCCGTCAGTGGAAGGCTCAGTCATCGATCCTACCTTCAGACCCGGATACCTATCGATATCTTCCTTACTGGAAATAAGATTGATAATTGCCTGCTCATCCATACCTTTAAGTAAAGTGTTATAATGGGCTGCTGCCTCAAAGACACCTACTTCAACTCCTCCTCTATCAATCTTACCTGCATTTAACTTAAATGTTTCGCCACCTGAGAAAGGAATAATACCAAGATTTCCAACATTGAAATTAGGCCTTTTACCAAATAAAGAGTCAATTATGCTTACATAACCAACTGTATCGCTAATAGTTCTAACGAAAGTAGTATCGGTAGGATCGGCAATAATTTTAACCACAGGTATTTCTCCCTTTTTGATAAAATTCTCAAGACTATCAAAGGATCCTGAATACTTCTGATTGGCTTGCTTGTAAAAGTACTGAACGTTCCTAATGTCTTTAAGATGCTGAACTACTTTGGCTTCACGTGCTTTCATTTCCTGCTTAAACTTTACAGGTTCCATTATGCTATCGTAAACGTACCAGCCAAGGGCAAGTATTACAACTAATAAAACTAACTGAATAACTATCTTCATGATGTCTAAAAATTTAATTCGACAAATTTATAATTTTTTTGAACCTAAACTTTTTTGGCGCTAATTAATTTGATTATAATAATTATTATTAAAACTAAATCGTAAAAATACAATATAATTTCGTTTTAATGCCCTAAAATTAAACAAATATCAAACCAAAATAAATTATTATTTTATTTCATCCCAGTGGGGAATACCTTTTATAAATTCTATTGATGGTAATTCATAATCAACTTTACAGCAATAATGCGAATTACCATTACTAACAATAAGATAATCTACTTTCAAAATAATATTGTATGCCGATATCTGTTCAAAAACACTTTGTTTAATTTTTATTGTGGGTGATTTAAATTCTAATAATACCAATGGATTTCCAGTATTTCTATAAACCACAGCATCAAAGCGCTTATTTAATTCATTAACAACCAGCCCCTTTTCAACGGAAATTAACGAAATAGGATAGCCTTTATTATTAACCAGATAGTGTAAAAAATTCTGCCTGACTTCTTCTTCCGGATTTAGTTTAACATATTTTTTTCTGAATATGTCGAATACTTCTTGTATACCCGTAGAATTTAGCCTGATTTTAAGATTGGCTTGTGGAAGACTCTCCATTAATAAAAATCGTTTTGCATATAATCGTTAAGTTCTTCAAAATTGCCAGGAAATCCAAATGAGAACAATAAAACCATAAACAACAATCCCATTGCTAATCCTATTAGAATTAAAATTCCATAGATTGTAAAGAAATTTGCAAGTTTTTTTTGAGCATTAATTAAACTAATTTTATCCCTTACCATATAGGCAATTTCGATTTTTCTTCCTGCCTGAAAACAAATAATACCTATCCATATTGGCAACCAGGCAACAATAAGGCCTATAAGCGAAATAGCCACCAAACCACCATAAACTATTAGTATTATACCAATTAATTTTAGCCAGTTTCTGCTTGCATATAAGGGATACGCAATCTCTTCAATAAGTTTTTATTCCGAATTTATATTATCCATTATTTTTTTATGTAAAGATATGCATTATGTATAAAATGATGTTTTAATGCATAAAGATATTTAACAATACCAGGTTTATAAATTTCATTTTATCATCCAAACTTATAACTTTTATGTTTTACATTTGTAAAAAAAATATAGTGAAGAAATTTTTTCTAAATAAATATTTCTATGTAGGGTTTGGTTTTCTATTATGGATGCTATTTGCCGATCAGGAGAGTTTGGTTGTACAGTACAAACTAAGCGACGACATTAAAACTCTTGAAAAACAAAAAGAATTCTATCTGGAAGAAATTGCAAAAAACCAAAGTTCACTTGAAATATTAACCAACGACACTGCCAGTCTGGAAAAATTTGCCCGCGAAAATTATTTCATGAAAAAAGATAATGAGGAAGTTTTTGTGGTTGTTGAAGAAGAATAAACCTAAAATCCTTACTTTTTAAACTATTGCGGATCGACATCAAATTGTATAAGCACCGATTTGTAGGCAGCAAGTTTCCTATACTCATCCAGGCACTCCAATAATATTTTCTTCATTTCGGTTTGACTTTTGTTTTTAGGTAATTTGAGCATTATTTGTTTAATATAATACAAACGTATTCTTCCAACCATCGGAAACTCTGGGCCATACACAAGTTTGCCAAATCTAGCCTTTAAAATATTAGCAAAAACATCGGCTCCCTTATTTAATATTTTAAAATCTTTATGTTTTATCTTAATGTTTATTAGTCGGTAAAAGGGCGGATAGCGAAACTTTTCCCGCTCCTTAAGTTGATTGGCATACATGCTGTTGTAGTCGTTGAAAACTACATTTTTTATTATATGATGATCAGGATTCCATGATTGCAGAACTACCTGCCCTCTTCGTCCTTTACGTCCTGCCCTGCCACTAACCTGAGCCATTAGTTGGTAACTGGTTTCATGGGCTCTGAAATCGGGGAAACTCAACATATTATCAGTGCTCAAAACACCTACAACATTAACATTGTCAAAATCCAAACCTTTAGTAACCATTTGTGTACCAGTTAATATGTCGGTTTTTCTTTCTTCAAAATCGCTAATTATTTTTTGAAAAGCATTCTTTTTCCTTGTGGAATCTAAATCCATTCTGGTAATTTTAGCATCCGGAAAAATCATTTCCAGATCTTCTTCAACTTTTTCGGTACCAAACCCCATCATCTTTAAATCATTGCTACCACAATCGTTACATGTAGCTGGAATTGAAGTAGAATAACCAAAATAATGGCATTTCAAAAGTTCGCTATTTTTATGATAAGTAAGAGTAACATCACAATTTTTACATTGAGGAATCCAGTTACATTGTCTGCATTCTATCCTCAGCGAAAATCCCCTTCTGTTTTGAAACAATATAACCTGCTTTTTTTCGGCAAGTGCCTTTGATATTTTTTTTAATAATACGGAAGAGAAATTCGATTTTATGGTTTTCCTTTTATACTCTCCTTTCATATCCACCACTGCAATTTCAGGCATTTCTATTCCACCATACCGTTCGGTAAGTTTTGCATAGCCATATTTTCCATTCATGGCATTATAATAACTTTCAATGGAAGGTGTTGCTGATCCAAGAACAACTTTTGCCTTATGCAATATGGCAAGATAAATTGATGCATCACGAGCATTATAACGAGGGGCCGGATCGAATTGCTTATAAGATGAATCGTGCTCCTCATCCACAATTATTAAACCTAAATTACTGTAAGGCAAAAACATAGCAGAGCGAGGACCCAAAATTATGTCGTATTTCTCTGAATTATCATCCTCATCGAGACCAATAATATTTCTCCATATTTCGGCCCTTTCATTTGGATTATATCGCGAATGATACACTCCTATCCTCTTACCAAAATATTGTTGAAGTCGTTGAATAATATGAGTGGTAAGTGCAATTTCAGGTAATAAATAAAGTACTTGTTTACCTTGTTCAAGAGTTTTTTGAATCAACTTTATATAAATTTCGGTTTTCCCCGAAGAAGTAACTCCATGCAATAAAACAACATCTTTGCTCTTTAAATCACCTTCTATTTTATCCAAAGCCTCCTCCTGATGATTGCTTAAAATTATATCATCCACAAACTTTTTACCTGCTTTAAACTCCAAACGGCTTACTACTTTATTCTCTACACAAAAAACCTCCTTATTAATAAGAGCATTAATTATTGCAGAACTTTTGTTTGACTTTTTTAAAAGTTCGTCTTTTTTTATTTGAAAATCCCTGTTGGCAGGGAAAGATGATATTTGCAGGAAAAACATTAAGAGTTCCAGTTGTTTATATGACCTTGTGCTCAAACCATCCAGAAGATCTTTCATTAAATCTTCATCATCGAAATAAACTGTATTTAAAGAAATAAACTTTTCTTTCCTCTGTTTAAAACCATCTTTTAACTCTTCCTCCATAAAAAGATAATTCTTATCAATCATCTTTTTAACTAAAGGAAGTACATTTTGAAATCCAACAACTTTGGAAATTTCGCCAACCGCAAGTTTTTTCTTTTTTAATAATGCCTCTGTTAACTTGAACTCATGTTCATCCAGATAATCATTATCGGCAACAAAAGATGGCGACAATACAACATTGCTTTCGCTTGCTAATTTTAGTGAAGACGGTAGTGCAGCATTCATTATTTCACCTTCGGCACACAAATAGTAGGACGACATCCAATTCCAAAATTCAAATTGAATTTGAATGGTAACAGCTTTTTCATCTATGAGGTGAAGAATATATTTTGGTGTATAATCAGGGACATTTGTATGTAATTTTTTTATCAAGCCAGAATATATTTTCTTTCTACCGAACTGAACAGCAACTCTTTGGCCTTCCTCAACAAACTCATTTAACCCGTAAGGAATACGATAAGTAAATGTACCTTTTACAGGCAAAGGCAGAAGTATATCAGCAAAAAGAGTTTTTCTTTCCATTATTACAAAAGTAATTAATAGCAGACATATTTTTTAATCTGTGAAATTATATTTTGATTTTTTTAAAAACTTCTGAATTCTGTTTTACTTAAATTCAATTATTTTGGTTTGAATAAAAATGTCTAAGTTTGGCTAAAAATTTTTTATGATTGCTCGGCAACTTATTTCTGATATTATACTACCATTAAAAACTTCCGATAGTGGAAGTATGGCACTGAAATGGATGGACGAGAATAAAATATCTCATCTTCCCATTGTAAATGGAGAAAACTATGTGGGAATAATATCTGAAAAGGACATTTTAGACTTAAATAATTACGAACAGCCTATTGGAAATCATAAGCTTAGCCTCGACAAAATAAGCAGCCAAGAAGGTCAGCATATTTATGAATTAATTGAATTATTCGATAAACACAAGCTTACTTTGTTACCTGTAGTCGATAAGCGTGATATGTATTTAGGATCGATTACTTTATCCAAATTATTATCATATCTGGCTTCTGCATTTTCAGTAAATACTCCCGGTGGAGTTATAGTTCTGGAAATGAGTCAGAACGATTATAATATGACAGAAATAGCAAATATCATAGAATCCAATGGTGCAAAATTATTAAGTCTTTTTATTGGAACTCATACTAATTCAACATTAATCGAATTAATATTAAAAATAAATAAAACCGATCTGGATTCAATACTGCAAACTTTTATCAGGTATAACTATATTATAAAAGCCACTTTTGGCGATGAGGAAGATTTTGAAGATTTAAAGGATAATTACGACTCATTAATGAATTACTTGAATATTTAACTATGAGGCTGAACTTAATACTGATAATTTTCCTTCTTACATTTTTCTCACTAAAGGCTTTCCCTCAAAAAGAAGCAAAAGTTAAAGTGGGGAAGATAAGTGTTTCAGGCGACAAAATTACTCATAAGCCAATTATTTTAAGAGAGTTAGAATTTTCGGAAGGTGATGAATTAAGCGAGAATGAACTTGATAAAAAAATATTAAACAGTAAGCAAAACCTTCTAAACCAATCACTATTTAACTTTGTTTACATCGATAAAAAACAAAAGAATAATATAGTAGATATTGAGGTAAGAGTAATTGAAAGGTGGTATATCTGGCCCATTCCCTTAATAGAATACGCCGACAGAAATATTAATGTGTGGTGGAAAACAAAAGACTTTAGTCGCCTTAATTTTGGTGTGGATTTGAGGGTTGAAAATTTTAGAGGAAGAAAGGAAATACTCAATATTATTGCCAAAGGAGGTTACGACCAATTATATTCTGTTAATTGGCAAATCCCTTATTTGAATGATGAACAGACTTTCGGAATGGGTTTTAAAGGTACATATAAATTAAACCATGAAATTGCAGTATCAACATTAGATAATAAATTTATTTACTTTAAATCAAATACATTCTACGCCCGTAAAATGTCGAGTTCAGGGGTTAACTTTACTTACAGACCCGGATATAGATATTTACACCAATTAGATATTTCCCTGTACCAACATCAAATTGCAGATTCGGTATTAATTATTAATCCTGATTATACATATGGTGATAATAGTTACAATTATTTGAAAATTAACTACACTTATAAGCAAGATAATAGAGACTTTAAGGCATACCCTTTAAAGGGATATTATTTTGATATACAATTAACAAAAATAGGATTTAGTATTTTTTCGGAAGATGTTAACCAAATTATGATGGATGTTAATGTTGACCATTATTTTAATATTTATAAAAGATGGAACTTCGCCTATAGTTTAAGGGGAAGGTTAAGTTATTCGAATAATTTCCAGCCATTTTTTCTTACCGAAGGAATTGGATTAAACGGCTTTGATTTAAGAGGTTATGAACTTTTCGTTATTACCGGCCAAAACATTGGGGTTTTAAAATCAAACTTAAAATTCACAATAGTTCCCATGAAAGATTTTCAAATAAAGTGGCTAAAATCAGAAAAGTTCAGCAAGGTATTTTATGGATTATATGCTAATATTTTCTTCGACATGGGCTATGCCAAAGAAAAATATTATTATCAGGGAAACCCCTTAAGCAATCAATTATTATGGGGTACAGGAGTTGGTTTGGATTTTGTAACCTATTACGATATTGTAATCGGACTTAGTTATGCCATAAACAAACAAAACAAAAAGGGCTTTTATGTTTCTATGGTAGCACCTATTTAGCAATCGGATAAAGTTATATTGATAAATTAAATTACAACTCTACACTTTCAAATTTTTGATTTATCATACTTATTCTAACAATCCAATATTTTTAACTTAACATTTTTTGTAAATTCATAAAGAGTTGAGTCTTCATTTTATCTTATTTTTGCTTCTGTTTGAAATAATCATTCAATGAAAATAGCAATATTCGGAAAGAAATATTCACCAAAAGACAGGGAATATTTAAGCCTGCTTATAATTAAACTAAAGGAAATTAATGCGCAAATATGTATTTATAAACCTTTTTTTGATTTACTTCCTGCCGATTTAAATTTTCCTGTTAAAACTGAATTTTTTTCTCACCATAAAGATTTATCCTGTTCAATATTAATATCTATTGGAGGAGATGGAACCATACTCGACACCATACCATTTGTTCGCGATTCGGGCATCCCCATTTTAGGGATAAACCTTGGTAGATTGGGATTTCTTTCAAGTATATCGAAAGAGGAAATTGTAACAGCTATCGACAGTATAGCCATTGGAGAATATGAGGTTGAGAAAAGAGCACTCCTAAAACTAGAAAAGCCCGAAAATATTTTTGGAGAAATAGATTTCGCTTTAAACGACATAACTCTTTACCGAAACAATACTACTTCTTTAATTGTAATTCATGTTTATGTTGATGGTGTATTCCTGAATTCATACTGGGGTGATGGACTAATAATCTCAACCCCCACTGGCTCTACTGCATATTCATTAAGTGTTGGTGGCCCCATAATAACTCCGGGCTCGCAAAATTTTCTTATCGCTCCCATTGCTTCACACAATTTAACCGTACGACCTGTCGTTATTCAGGACAGTAGTGAAATTAGGATAAAAATTGAAGGTAGGGAAGATAAGTACTTGATGACCCTGGATTCTAAACAATCATCGATAAATAAAGAACAGGAATTGATTATCAGAAGAAATGATTTTGATGTTAATTTGGTTCAAATGAAAAATAAAACTTTCTTCTCCACAATAAGAGATAAACTCTTGTGGGGTTTTGACAACCGCAATTAAACTTCTTAACAGTTTTTATCAAAATTCTAAAATGATATAATACTTATGAAGTCGAAAAAAATGATACTTTTGCCGCTCAAAATCAGGAAAGAAGAAAAAATTAAAGATTTTATGTTAAATAGGTGTTTAACTTTAGTTTTCACATTAACAGCGATTATGCTTCTACCGCTCTCATCGTCTGCCCAAAAGACAATGGAAGTTGGTATTTTCGGAGGCGGGTCATATTATCTGGGCGATATCAATCCTGCCCTGCACTTTAATCAAATACAATTGGCCTACGGTGGCGTTGTTAGGTATAACTTAAATGAAAGATGGACGGTTAGGGCATCTTATTACCGGGGAAAACTTAAAGGTGACGATACTAAAACCAATGCAATTGCAAACAGGGAATTGAATTTTACAAGTCCTGTAAACGACATTTCCGTAGTTGCCGAATTTAGTTGGTTCCAGTATTTTACAGGAAGTAAAAGAAGTTATTTTACACCCTATATTTTTGCAGGTATTTCCTATTTCACTTTTAAACCGCAAAATTTTGATGGTGTAGACCTTAAACCACTTGGTACAGAAGGACAAAATACAGGCTTCAATGGAAGATCACCATATTCTCTTAGTAGTTTTGCCTTTCCATTTGGGTTTGGAGTAAAATATAGTTTAAATAAACGAATTGGATTAGCATTTGAATGGGGAATGCGTAAAACTTTTACCGATTATATAGATGATGTAAGCACTACTTATGCTAACAATCCGAATATTATTGCCGATCCTACTCAATCGCATACAGCTGGTATGCAGAGAGGCGATGACAAAAAAAACGACTGGTATAATTTTACCGGAATAACATTAACATATAAATTTAATTTATACGACAAGAGAAAGTGTAATACAGCAAGTTTCTAGCAATTATAATGATGAGCCTTAAAGAAAAAATAAATATTAAAAATCTGCCTGTTCATGTTGCCATAATAATGGATGGTAACGGACGCTGGGCATTAAAACAAGGCGAAGACAGAGTATTTGGGCATCATAAAGGTGTTGATGCCGTGCGTGAAATTGCTGAAACTGCAGCAGAACTTGGAGTTAAATATCTTACATTATATACATTTTCAACAGAGAATTGGAATCGACCTCAAAATGAGGTAAATGCCCTTATGTCACTTTTTGTTGAAACCATTGAAAAGGAAATACCAACACTAAATAAAAATAATATACGCTTAAATGCAATTGGCGACCTGCAAAGCCTGCCGGAAGAAAACTATGATCGTCTTGTAAATACGATGGATAAAACCGCTAAAAACAACAGGATGACTTTAACACTTGCACTAAGTTATAGTTCAAGATGGGAAATTACCAATGCAGTGAATAATATTATTAAAGATTTTTCAAATAACAATATTGAAAAATCGAAAATTGACGAAAAACAATTTGAAAAGTACCTGAACACCAGCAATATGCCTGATCCGGAACTTCTGATTCGGACAAGTGGGGAAATGAGAATAAGCAATTATTTATTATGGCAAATTGCATATACCGAATTATATTTCACACAAAAATTATGGCCTGAATTTGGTGCCGAAGATTTTTATGCAGCCATTTTAGAATATCAGAGTAGAGAAAGAAGGTTTGGGATGACCAGTGAGCAACTAAAACACGAAGATTAGGGATGATTAATATGCTTGGCAAAAAAACAATAATACTATTCACTGCTATAATACTTGCCGTTTTACCTTTCATGGGTTTTGGCCAGATTAGCATCGGCGACGATTTGTCGAAGATAAGTTATGAGCGTCCCTCAGAGTATGTAGTTGGAGGTATTACAGTTTCAGGAGTAGAGTTCCTGGACAAAAATGTAATTATCATGCTTTCGGAACTCGACCTGGGCTCTAAAATTAAAGTCCCCGGAGATAAAATTACCGGCGCAATTAAAAAACTCTGGAATCAGGGAATGTTTGAAAACATAAGCATTACTGCAACTCAAATTCAGGGTAATAAAATATTCCTCGATATTTACCTTAAAGAAAGACCTCGATTGAGTAAATTCTCATTTAGTGGAATTAGAAAAGCCGAAGCTGACGATATAAGAGAAAAAATTAACCTTTCAAGAGGAGATGTTGTTACCGACCACCTTTTAATAAGGACAAAAAATATTATTAAAGAACATTATGCCGATAAAGGTTATTTAAATTCAGAAGTTGAAATAACTCAAAAAACTAATGAAAAAGCCGAAAATTTTGAGGATTTAACAATAAGCATCAAGAAAAATAAAAAAGTTAAAATTGATGTAATAAATATTTATGGCAATAAAGAAGTTTCTGAAGGAAGTTTAAAATCGGCAATGAAGGAAACTAAACAAAAGGGTGTATTTAATCCTTTAAATCCCCTGGGTCCATTGGTAATTGATATGACTACTGATGTGGTAACTCTTAAATTTAAAAAACTTCAGGACGACATAGCAAATTATATTTCTCAGAATTATAAGGTCAATATAATGAAAGGCTCAAAATATATTGAGTCGGAATTTAAAAACGATTTGAACTTGATAGTCCAGAAATACAACAAAATGGGCTATCGTGATGCACATATAATTGAAGATTCTGTTTATAAAGTTGGAAATAGCGATATTGGAATCGACATATCCCTTGAAGAGGGCAATAAATATTATTTCAGAAATATTGAATGGGTAGGAAATACCATTTATACATCGGAGTTTTTGAGTACTATTTTAGGTATTAGAAAAGGTGACGTCTACAATAAAGAACTTTTGGAAACCAACCTCAGTTATAATCCATTGGGTTATGATGTTTCCTCTTTATATATGGATAACGGATATCTTTTCTTCAATGCAACACCTGTTGAAGTATATGTTAATAATGACTCTATTGATTTGGAAATCAGGATTTTTGAAGGCAAACAGGCAAGGATTGACAAAGTTTCTATTCAAGGTAATGACAAGACCAACGACCATGTTGTAATTCGTGAATTGCGTACCCGCCCGGGCCAGTTATTTAGCCGCTCCGACATTATTAGGAGTACAAGGGAACTTGCCAATTTACAATATTTCAATGCCGAAACAATACAGCCCGATGTTAAGCCTAACGCTGCAGAAGGAACAGTAGATGTAATTTATAAAGTTGAAGAAACCTCTGCCGATCAAATAGAACTTTCAGGTGGATGGGGCTATGGTAGAGTAATTGGTACCATAGGACTTAAATTCAACAATTTCTCTTTAAATAACTTCTTTAAAAAAGATTCCTGGCGACCAGTACCAACCGGCGACGGACAAAAACTCTCGCTTCGTTTCCAAACTTATGGAAAAGATTATATGAGTTGGAGCGTTTCGTTTACTGAACCGTGGCTTGGAGGTAAAAAACCAAATGCATTGACGGTTTCTTATTTCCACTCATTGTATTCTAATAACCTACTTAAATCAGATACAAACTACGCATCATTCAAAATTGATGGGGTAACTGTTGGCCTTGGCAAAAGACTTACCTGGCCAGATGACTTTTTCACTCTTTATCAGGGTGTTAACTTCCAAAGATATAAACTTAAAAACTATTCCACTATCTTCCCGGTAGGGACAGGAACTGGAAATTTCCATAATATAAATTATGAAATAAATTTGGGAAGAAATTCCATTAACCAGCCAATATATCCTCGTTCAGGATCTGATATTTCTTTGGGTCTGGAACTAACACCTCCTTACTCGCTCTTGAGTAATAAAGACTATTCTACTTTAGATGAGAATGAGAAATATAAATGGATTGAATACCATAAATGGAAGGCTAAAGCCTATTGGTATTTTGAACTTATGGATAAACTTGTTTTAGCATCAAAAATAAGATTTGGATATCTGGGACACTATAACAGTGTAATTGGAACAACTCCATTCGAAAGATTTTACCTTGGTGGTGATGGACTCTCAGGATATAATAATTTTGATGGTAGAGAAATAATTGGCATGCGGGGATATGCCAACGAAACTGTTACGCCATTATACTATAAGGATAAGAATATAGGTGGTACAATTTTTACAAGATATTCTCTTGAATTAAGGTATCCGATTTCATTAAATCCCAGTTCTACCATTTATGCGCAGGCATTTTTTGAAGCTGGTAACTCATGGTTGGGGCCACAAGATTTTAATCCTTTCGATGTTAGAAGGGCTGCAGGTGTAGGTTTAAGGGTATTTCTACCAATGTTTGGTATGCTGGGCCTCGACTGGGCTTATGGATTTGATCAAATACCTGGTATACCTAGCGCAAACGGTAGCCACTTCCATTTCTCGCTGAATCAATCATTGGATTAATAATTGGCAAGATTTTTGATTTTCTTCTCCAAAAAGGAATAAAAATTAAAACATAAAAAAATGAAACAATTTGCTATCAAAACACTATCAATCAGTAGTTTATTATTGTTGATAATGCTGGCTTTGCCATCAAACACATATGCTCAAAAAAATGCTTATGTTGATACTCAGTATATTTTAGATAATATTCCTGAATATAAAGATGCTCAGGATGAGATAGATGATATTTCATCAAAATGGCAAAAGGAAATAGAAGCCAAATACAAAGAAGTTGAAGATATGTATAAAGCCTATCAGGCTGAAGCCGTTCTGTTACCTGCCGATATAAAAAAGCAGAAAGAAGATGCAATAATAAAAAAGGAAAAGGAAGTAAAAGACTTACAAAAAAAGTACTTTTCTCCGGAAGGAGAATTATTCAAAAAGCGTCAGGAATTAATACAGCCTATTCAGGAAAAAGTATATAATGCTATTGAAACAATTGCACAAACAAGAAACCTGGGTTTTGTTTTTGATAAAGCAGGCGGAATGACTCTTCTTTATGGTGATCCTAAAAATGACATTAGCGATGATGTTCTTGACGAAGTAGGAACCGTAATGCAAACAGTTAAAAGAGAACAAAGGAAGAAACAATAAAATATTTCACAAGGAATTTCTTCCTATTTAAGTTCTCAATTTCAAAATATTAAAGGTAGCAAACCTTTAATATCAGTTCTTAAACCTTAATAATTCTTAATATATTTTAGGCTTATACTTAATAAGTTAGTATGCGAATGTTTTTTTTATACATTTGCGCATCTATTTTAAAAGATATAAATATTCAACATAATAATTAGAAATGAAAGCATTAAAAAAAGGAATTCTACTTTTATCATTATTAGTTCTGATTTCAGGTTATTCTTATAGCCAAACATTAAAGATTGGGCATATTGACTCAAATGAAATTTTAGCAATTATGCCTGAAACTGATTCGTTGCAAACAGCTTTAAAATCCTATGCGGATTATCTTGATCAGCAGTTAAATACAATGGCTCAGGAGTATCAGACAAAAATGGCCAATTATCAAAATAATGTAGCTACAATGTCTGATTTGATTCGTCAAACCAAAGAAAAAGAAATTACTGATTTACAAGGACGTATCCAGGCTTTTCAACAATCAGCAGATCAGGATTTATCAGCCAAACAAGCTGAGCTTTTTAATCCATTGATTGAAAAAGTAAAAAATGCAATTACTGAAGTTGCCAAAGAAAACAACTACAATTATATTTTAGATGTTGGAACTGGCGCAGTATTATTTTATGATAATGGTGATGATGTTTTACCATTGGTAAAAAAGAAATTAGGCATCAAATAATAAATATTTGAATGCAAAAAAAAAGTTCCACTTTTAGGTGGAACTTTTTTTTTGCCCTTTTATTTAATCATCGTACCAACTGGCATACATATTATAATTATTAGATATTCGGTGAACCTCTCCTTCCAGTAAACTCTGATCCATTTCTTTTATTTTTTTTGCAGGAACCCCGGCATAAACACTTCCCGACTTTATTATAGTATTCTTTGACACAACAGCACCTGCTGCTATCACCGAATTACTTTCAACTACAACTCCATCCATCAAAATGGCTCCCATACCAACTAAAACATTGTCGTGAATAGTACATCCATGAACAATTGCTGAATGTGCTATTGAAACATTATTGCCAATAGAAACAGGAGCTTTTTGATATGTGCAGTGAATTATCACACCATCCTGTATGTTAACATTATTCCCAATTCTAATTTGATGAACATCACCTCTTACAACTGCATTAAACCATACACTGCAATCATCACCCAAAACAACATCACCCGTAATGGTTGCATTATCTGCTAAAAAGCAATTTTTTCCTATTTTAGGTTTTATACCTTTTACTGATTTTATAAGTACCATTTTACTTTTGAATTCTAATAGTCAATACTATAATGCAGCCCAATACTCTCCTTACGTCTCATAGCAAGTTTAATTACCAGATATGCCACATTAATTAAATTACGTAGTTCGCAAATTTCCTCCGACAATATTGATTTATCATACAAATCTTCTGTTTCCTGATAAATAATTGCAAGCCTGTCGTAAGCTCTTTTTAGTCGTATGTTAGAACGGACAATTCCAACATAGTTTGTCATAATCGACTGTAGTTCTTTCTTCGATTGAGTAATTAAAATCATTTCTTCATTTAGAACTGTTCCTTCAGCATCCCACTCGGGGATATTCAATTCATGTTCAACTTCTTTAAAAGAAGAAATGGCATTCATAGCTGAACGATGAGAAAACACTGCCGCTTCAAGCAATGAGTTTGATGCCAGACGATTTGCGCCATGCAGACCGGTACTTGCAACCTCTCCTGAAGCGTATAAATTTTTAATGCTGCTACGTCCATACTTATCAGTTTTAATGCCTCCGCAAGCATAATGAGCAGCAGGAACAACAGGAATCATATCCTTGGTAATATCAATACCCAATTTCAAACATTTTGCGTAAATGGAAGGAAAATGATTTAAAAGTTCAGTTTCACTTATTTTCGAAGGGTCGAGATAAACATACTCATCACCCGATAATTTCATTTCATTATCTATTGCTCTGGCAACTATATCACGAGGTGCAAGTGAGCCGAGTTCGTGATATTTGTGCATAAATTTTTCTCCCTTTCTGGTCCTTAAAATAGCTCCAGCTCCACGCATTGCCTCTGTTATTAAAAAAGAGGGTGTTTCTCTGGGATTATATAAAGATGTGGGATGGAATTGTACGAACTCCAGGTTTTCAACTTCAGCCTTTGCACGGTAAGCCATAGCAATTCCATCACCGGTTGCAATTATGGGGTTGGTTGTGGTTTGATAAATGTTCCCCATTCCACCTGTAGCTATCATGGTTTTGCGTGCTAAAACAGTTTTAATTTCATTTTTATCATTTAAAACATAAGCACCATAACATTCTATTTCCCCTTTTATTTCTTTTAAATTTACACCCTTTTGATGCTGGGTTAAAAGGTCGATAGTGAAGCAATTTTCCCAAACGCTAATGTTTGAATGCGCTTTAACAGTTTCAGTTAAAGCACGTTGAATTTCAAAACCCGTATTATCCTTATGATGCAGAATTCGAAATTCCGAATGACCGCCTTCACGTGCAAGATTGTATCTCCCTGAACTTTCCTTATCGAATTTAGTACCCCATTCAATTAATTCCTTTACCCTTTCTGTGGATTCGGTTATAGTAATTCTTACAATCTCCTCATCGTTAATTTGCGCGCCTGCCTTTAGGGTATCGCTAATATGTTTTTCGTAAGTGTCGGGCGAATACATTACCGCAGCTATTCCACCCTGTGCATATTTTGTAGATGTTTCCTCCAAAACAGTTTTCGAAATTAAGATTACATTTCCATGTTCTGCAACCTTTAATGCGTAAACCATACCGGCTATTCCGGAACCTATCACAAGAAAATCGGTTTTAACTGACATTTTATATGTTTCCTACAAAATTACTAAATATGCAGCATCTTAATTATTTGTAAGCTAATATTATTGGAATTTATTTGATAACGTTAAAATTCTGAAGTAAAGTAGAATTTTATATCCTTATACTTTTGTTGTGCCATGTCGAGTGCAAATTTTGATTCGGCAAGAAATACTTCTCTGCCCTCTTTATCGATGGCTATTTGTAAGGCTTTACGTGCTCTGAAATCTTCCAGTTGCTCTTCATTATCGCTTAAAAACCATGCTGTTTTATAAAGATTTATACTTTCATAACGGCACTTCGCACCGTATTCGTGTTCCAGGCGGTATTGTATTACTTCAAACTGCAACGCACCTACGGTTCCAATAATTTTCCTTCCATTCGCTTTTCCAGTAAATAATTGAGCAACACCTTCATCCATGAGTTGAGATACGCCCTTGGCAAGTTGCTTTGAGCGCATTGGATCAGCATTTTCAACATATTTAAAAAGTTCGGGAGAAAAACTGGGCATGCCTTTAAAGTTAATGTCTTCTCCTTCAGTTAAGGTATCACCAATTTTAAAATTACCTGTATCATGCAAACCAACTATGTCGCCAGGATAAACTTCATCGATAATCGATTTTTTTTGCGCCATAAATGCTGTTGGACTGGGAAATTTCATTTGCCGGTTCATTCTAACATGCAAATAATTAGTATTCCTCTTAAACACACCCGAAACAACCCTAACAAATGCTATCCTGTCCCTATGATTAGGGTCCATATTAGCATGAATCTTAAAAATAAATCCACTAAAACTATCTTCTGAAGGATCTATATATCTCTCTTCAGCTTTTCTGCCTATAGGCTTTGGGGCTATTTTAATAAATACGTCCAGTAATTCTTTAACACCAAAATTGTTCAATGCACTTCCAAAGAAAACCGGTGAAATTTTACCATCAAGATAATCATTAACATTAAGAGTAGGATAAACGCCTGTTACAAGTTCCTGCTCTTCACGAAGTATTTCAGCTTTAGCCCCAATATAATTTTCCAAATCAGGATTATCCAGATTGTCAAAATCAATACTTTCTTCAATAACCTGACTTCCTGGATTAAAAAGTTTTAAGTTCTTAAAATACATATTATAAACCCCACGAAAATCGGAACCCATGCCAACAGGCCAACTTAAAGGAGTAACTTTCAATTCGAGTTTTTGCTCAATTTCATCCATTAATTCGAAGGCATCCTTACCCGGACGGTCCAACTTATTTATGAAAACAATTATGGGAATATTGCGCATCCGGCAAACTTTAACAAGTTTCTCCGTTTGAGGCTCAACACCTTTAGCAACATCAATAACCACAATAACACTGTCGGCTGCAGTTAAAGTTCTGAATGTATCTTCCTGAAAATCCTGGTGACCGGGAGTATCAAGTATGTTTATTTTTATTCCCTCATATTCGAAACCCATTACAGATGTAGCAACGGAAATTCCCCTTTGCCGCTCAATTTCCATCCAGTCGGAAGTAGCAGTCTTCTTAATTTTATTTGACTTTACCGCTCCTGCAACCTGAATAGCACCACCATAAAGCAATAATTTCTCAGTTAATGTAGTTTTACCAGCATCAGGGTGGCTGATGATAGCGAATGTCCTTCTGCGTTTTATCTCACTTAGATTTCCCATACTTAAAAATTGGCTGCAAAAGTAGTAAACGATGTTGAATTGTGAAATCTGAATTTTAATAATAAAATTTTATTCTGCATTTAATTTTGGGAATTTGTTCCTTCAGGATATTTTTCTAATTTTGGGAAAGTATTTATATAAAGTGAATACAATTAAATCAATAATATGGAACCTTTCAAAATATTTGTTATTGAAGATGATGCATTTTACGGAAAATTATTAAAAAGCCATCTTTCACTTAACCCAGATAACGAAGTATTTCATTTTGAAACAGGTAACGAGTGCTTAATAAATATGCACTTAAAACCTTCTATGATATCTTTGGATTACAGGCTGCCCGATTTGTCGGGCATGGAAGTATTGAAAAAACTACAGCAAGAATATCCTGATATTCCGGTAGTTATTGTATCGGGACAGGAAGATATTAGTACCGCTCTTGATTTATTAAAAGAAGGGGCATACGATTATTTTGTAAAAAACGATGATACTAAGAACAGACTTTGGAATGCTTCCAATAAAATAAGAGAAAACCAACAACTAAAAAATGAAATAAGTGAATTAAAAACTGAAATTAGTAAAAAGTACGAATTCAGTAAAATCATTAAAGGCAATAGTCCTGCTATAAAGAAAATTTTTTCCTTAATGGAAAAAGCTGTAAAATCTAATATTACAGTATCAATAAGTGGAGAAACCGGAACAGGAAAGGAATTAGTTGCCAAAGCAATACATTATAATTCTGCGCAAAATAAGCATAGGTTTGTAGGAATTAATGTTTCTGCTATTCCAAAAGAGCTTATTGAAAGTGAGATGTTTGGCCATGAGAAAGGAGCATTTACAGGTGCGGCTTCCAGAAGAATTGGAAAGTTTGAATTAGCAAGTAAAGGCACCCTGTTTCTGTATGAAATTGCCGAAATGGATATTAATATGCAAACAAAGTTGCTTAGAGTATTGCAGGAAAAAGAAATCACACGTGTTGGAGGTAATTCTGTTATAAAAATTGACCCCAGAATAATTGTTGCCACAAATAAAAAGTTAAAAGAAGAAGTTAAAAAAGGTAACTTTAGAGAAGATCTGTATTACAGATTACTAGGATTACCAATTGAACTTCCACCACTGCGACAGAGAGAAAACGATATCCTTATTTTAGCAAAATATTTTGCTGATGAGTTTTGTAAGGAAAATGGTTTTAAAAACAAAGACTTTACTCAAAATGCCAAACACAAACTTATTAAATACCCTTATCCTGGTAATGTAAGAGAGTTAAGAGCTATAATTGAGTTGTCGGTTGTTTTGGCCGATGATGAGGTGATAGATGATACTCACATCAATTTCAATTCTACAGATTCTTTATCGGATTTCATTATTGAAGATATGACATTAGCCGAATATGAGCGCAAAATTATTAAGTATTTCCTGGAGAAAAATGATAATAATGTTGTTCTAACAGCAAAACGACTCGGAATAGGAAAATCAACAATTTACAGGCTCCTAAAGGAAAAAGAACTCTAAACTAATGGATAAATTATATTCAACGGATAAAATAATGACTTACGTTGGTAACAGCGAAGAGAATTGTAAAGAGTTATTGAGATTATTTGCAGAAACCATCCCTGTAGAATTAGATAAGTTAAGAGCCGAAATCACCAATAAAAACTGGGAAAAAGCACACGAAATATTACATCGGATTAAGCCTTCATTTGAAATTATGCAAATAAAATATGGAAGTGAAGAGTTTATTAAGTTGAATAATAATATCTCATCAAAAATAGACCTGGATAATAGTTTGGAATTATACAATAATATGAAAAATCATATATTCAAGGCCATTGAAGAAATTATGGTAGATATTAACAAGGATTAAACTCTAAATAGGCTCTGTCATACCCAAATATTTCAATTTTAAAATATTTTTCTGAAACAAGCTTGATTATGAATATATTATAATAGTCAATCTTTGTTAAAAATGTTTCCTAGTTCGTGGGAAAATAGTAATTTTGCAGTCTTATTTAAAATTATTCTTAATAAGGAAATATGGATAATGAAAAAAATATGAATAAGGTCCTCGATGAGGTAACCTCCGGCGAATATAAGTATGGATTTTTTACTGATATCGAAACGGAGACTGCCCCAAAAGGCCTTACCGAAGATACGATACGATTTATTTCAGCAAAGAAAAACGAACCGGAATGGATGCTGGAGTACAGACTAAAAGCTTATAAACACTGGTTGAAATTAGAAGAGCCCAAATGGGCGCATGTAAAATATCCGAAGATAAATTTCGAGGAAATAATATTTTATGCAGCACCAAAAAAGAAAAAGCAACTGGATAGTTTAGATGAAGTTGATCCGGAATTATTGGATACTTTTAACAAACTCGGAATTTCACTGGATGAGCAGAAAATGCTTGCCGGGGTTGCTGTTGATGCAGTAATCGATAGTGTTTCCGTAAAGACTACTTTCCAGGAAACACTTTCCAAGCACGGAATAATTTTTTGCAGTATCAGCGATGCTGTGCAAAACCATCCTGATTTGGTGAAGAAATATCTGGGATCGGTTGTACCTCATACTGATAACTATTTTGCAGCTTTAAATGCAGCAGTTTTTAGTGATGGTTCATTTTGCTATATTCCAAAAGGTGTGCGTTGTCCGATTGAACTTTCTACTTATTTCAGAATAAACGCTGCAAATACAGGTCAGTTTGAAAGAACTCTTCTGATTGCCGACGACGATAGTTATGTTAGTTATCTGGAAGGATGTACTGCACCTCAGCGTGATGAAAATCAGTTACATGCAGCAGTAGTTGAAATTGTGGCTTTGGAAAATGCCGAGGTAAAATATTCAACAGTACAAAACTGGTATCCGGGGAATAAAGAAGGAAAAGGCGGTATTTATAATTTTGTAACAAAACGTGGTGCCTGCCGAGGTAACTCATCCAAAATTAGTTGGACTCAGGTAGAAACCGGTTCTGCAGTAACATGGAAATATCCATCTTGTTTGCTTCTGGGAGACAATTCAATTGGAGAATTTTACTCAGTTGCTGTTACAAATAATTATCAGCAGGCCGATACCGGAACAAAAATGATACATATTGGTAAAAATACCAAGAGTACAATTATTTCTAAAGGTATTTCTGCAGGATTCAGCAATAATAGTTACAGAGGATTAGTAAGAGTTTCGAAAAAAGCAGAAAACTCCAGAAATTTCTCACAATGTGATTCATTATTACTGGGTGATAAATGTGGTGCACATACTTTTCCTTACATAAAAACAGCAAATAATTCCTCAATAGTAGAACATGAAGCAACAACTTCTAAAATATCTGAAGATCAACTGTTCTATTGTCAGCAAAGAGGAATTGATATGGAAAAAGCAATAGGATTAATAGTTAATGGGTATGCAAAAGAAGTGCTTAATAAACTACCTATGGAGTTTGCCGTTGAGGCACAAAAACTACTGGCAATTACTCTTGAAGGAAGCGTTGGTTAGGAATTAATAAAAATAAAATAATAAAGCGGTGACAAACCGATAAAACATATTAAATAAAAGAAAATGCTCTTAAATATAAAAGATTTACATGTTTCCATTGATGGGAAAGAAATTTTAAGGGGTCTGAACCTGGGTGTTAATGAAGGGGAGATTCATGCTATTATGGGGCCTAATGGTACAGGCAAAAGTACACTTGCTGCTGCAATAACAGGCCGCGACGGTTACGAAATAACCAAAGGTACCATAGAGTACAAAGGAAAAATCATTAATGACATGGAACCTGACGAAAGAGCCAATTTGGGTATTTTTCTAAGTTTCCAGTATCCTGTTGAAATTCCGGGTGTCAGCATGACTAATTTTATCAGAACAGCCGTAAATTCCCAAAGGGAATACAGAGGAGAGGAACCATTAACAGCATCTGCGTTTCTTAAAAAACTCGATGAAAAGAAAAAATTGGTTGAAATACATTCTAAACTAACAAATCGTTCTGTAAA
The DNA here is from genome assembly GCA_002869365.1 of Marinilabiliales bacterium. Taxonomy (GTDB): domain Bacteria; phylum Bacteroidota; class Bacteroidia; order Bacteroidales; family F082; genus BM524. The sequence goes on from PKTA01000163.1 coordinate 22,854, forward strand.
TGAAGGATTTTCCGGTGGTGAAAAGAAAAAGAATGAAATATTCCAAATGGCAATGCTGGAACCTAATCTTGCAATTTTGGATGAAACCGATTCAGGTTTAGATATCGACGCTCTTAAAGTTGTTGCAAAAGGCGTTAATGCATTAAGTTCCCCCGAAAATGGTTTTGTTATTATTACACACTATCAACGTCTGCTAGACTATATTATCCCAGATTTTGTTCATGTTATTTACGACGGCCGTATTGTTAAATCAGGGGGTAAAGGTCTTGCTTTGGAATTAGAAGAAAGAGGCTACGACTGGATTAAAGAACAATTCGATAACTAATATTTATAAGATGTTAAATAAAACAGAAAATATTCTACAAGAACATCTTCTTGAATATTATAAAGTTAACAAGAACTTGCTTAATGAAAGCATGTTAGAAAGTGTTGGCAATTTAAGAGATGAAGCCTTTGAATATTTAAAAAATAATAATCTTCCTACCAATAAGGATGAGAAATGGAGAAGCACCAATTTGGAACACCTCTATTCTCAAACTCCAGGTTTAGATTATAAACCAACAGAATATAAAAAAAGTTTAGAAGAAATTTTTATTTGCGAAGTCCATGGATTTGAAGCAAAGAGATTTTCCATGCTTAATGGGTGGTATTATAGCCCTGAAAACGAGAAATTAAAAGTTTTCGAAAACGGATTAATTGTTGGTAGTATTATTGAAGCACAAAAACAATATCCCGACTTATTTAATGAGCATTTTAACTCTGTTGCCGATTATAAAACTCATGGATTAACAGCAAGTAATGCAGCATTATTTAAGGACGGACTTTTTGTTTATGTACCTGATAACGTAGTAGTTGAAGATACCATTCAGTTGATAAAAATGATAAACAAAGAAGATAATATGTTTATCAACTCACGAAATCTAATAATTCTAGGGAAAAACAGTGAACTTTCGTTTCTTCATTGCGACGATTCAATAAATCACAGTCCCAGCCTTTTAAATACTGTAACTGAGTTTGTTGTTTCCGAAAATGCACACCTTCGTATAAATAAACTTCAAAACTTAAACGATTCTACTACTCTTATAAACAGCACTTTTATTAAGCAGCATAAAAACAGCTCAACCAAAGTAAATGTTATAACATATAATGGTGGATTAATAAGAAATGAACTTTTTGTTGATCTAGTTGGTGAAGGCGCTGATGCAGATTTGAATGGTGTTTATCTTATGGATAAAAAACAACATATCGACAACCAGGTATTTGTAAATCATGCCGTTCCGAATTGTACAAGCAGCGAACTTTTTAAAGGAGTTCTGGATGATAAAGCCAGCGGTGTTTTTAATGGATATATTTTTGTAGCAAGAGATGCTCAACATACAATGGCATTCCAGCAAAATAATAATATCCTGATGAGTTCCGATGCTAAAATTGATACTCAGCCATTCCTTGAAATTTATGCTGATGACGTAAAATGTAGTCATGGTGCCACAGTTGGTCAGTTAGATACTGAAGCTTTGTTTTATATGAAACAAAGAGGCATTAGCCACGATGATGCACTTTTATTACTTATGTTTGCTTTTACTGCTGAAGTAACTTCAAAAATTAATATTGAAGCACTAAGGCTGAGTATAGAAGACATGATAAAAAAACGTCTAAGAGGCGAACTCTCAATATGTGAAAAATGCGTATTGCATTGCAGCGTTCCTGAGTATCCTATGGAATTCGATATTGATATGAGTAAGATTTAATCCTATGGGTTTCAACATTGATAAAATACGAGCCGATTTTCCAATATTAAAACGCAAAGTTTATGGAAAGCAACTGGTTTACTTTGATAATGGTGCTACTACCCATAAACCTCAGCAAGTTATTGATAGTATAGTGGATTACTATTCAAATTTTAATAGTAATGTGCACCGGGGTGTTCACAAATTAAGTGTTGAAGCTACAACAGCATTTGAAGATTCCAGAAAATATGTAGCTCATTTTATAAATGCAGAAGATGATAGGGAGATTGTTTTTACTCGCGGTGCCACCGAATCAATAAATTTAGTAGCCAATAGTTTTTTAAGTCTGATTAACAAAGGCGATGAAGTTCTCATTACCTCCATTGAGCATCATTCTAACTTGGTTCCATGGCAGCAACTTTGCGAAAAGAAAAATGCTAAATTGAAGGTTGTTCCCGTTAGTGATGATGGTAATCTCGATATGGAATTTCTGGATAATATGCTTAGTGAAAAAGTAAAAATATTTGCTCTTTCACATATTTCCAATGTGTTGGGAACCATTAATCCCATAAAAGAGATTATTGCCAAAGCACATAAATTTGGAATTCCTGTACTTATTGATGGAGCACAAGCCATTGCACATTTGAAAGTTGATGTTCAGGATCTGGACTGCGAATTTTATTGTTTTTCGGCTCATAAGGCCTATGGGCCGATGGGATTTGGAGTTTTATATGGCAAGAAAGAATGGTTAACCAGGTTACAACCATATCAGTATGGTGGTGAAATGATTTCCAGCGTTAGTCTTGACAAAACTACCTTTAATGAAATACCATATAAATTTGAGGCGGGAACCCCAAATGTTTCAGGTGCATTAGCCACGGTTGCTGCTCTAAAATATATTAAAAATATTGGTATAGACAATATTGCAAAATACGAAGATGATTTGTTGGAATATGCAACAGAAAAACTTCTGGAAATTGACAAAATGAGAATTATAGGAACCAGTTCTGAGAAAACTGCTGTGATTTCATTTTTGGTTGGTGATATTCATCCCTACGATATAGGTACTCTATTAGATCAGATGGGAGTTGCAGTGCGTACCGGCAATCATTGTGCTCAACCATTAATTGATAATTATTGTATTCCCGGAACCATAAGAGCATCATTTGCAGTTTATAACTCAAAAGAAGAAGTAGATTATTTTATTGAAGCATTAAAAAAATCGCTAGCGATGCTGGCATAAAACATATTTTATGACAATTGAAGAAAAAGCAAATTCTCTGGTTGAGGAGTTCCAAATGTTTGACGAATGGATGGATAAATATTCATACATTATTGAACTTGGCAAAGAAATGCCTTTGATTGATGAAAAATATAAAGATCCTCAGCACCTTATTAGTGGTTGCCAATCGAGGGTATGGCTTTATGCAGAAATGAAAGAAGGAAAAATTGTTTTTACAGCCGATAGCGATGCTGTAATTACTAAAGGCATAATTAGTTTATTGTTGAGGGTTGTTTCCAACGAAACACCAAAGGATATTGCTAATGCAGATTTTAGTTTTATTGAAGAAATTGGTTTAAAAGATCATTTATCGCCAACACGTGCAAACGGTCTTGTATCTATGATGAAGCAAATAAAACTATATGCAAAAGCCTTTCAACTAAAAAATTCTAATTAATTTTTTTGAATATCAACACAAAAATTTTAAGAGATGGACAGACAACAGATAAAAGAACTGGAAGACAAAATAATAGTTGTTTTAAAAAATATTTATGACCCGGAGATACCGGTAAATATTTATGAATTAGGTTTGGTTTATGAGGTTAAAGTTGAAGAAAACGGCAAAGCCCATGTACTAATGACATTAACAACACCAAATTGTCCAGTTGCTGAAAGTCTTCCTGCACAGGTAAAGGAGGAAATTTCATATTTAACCGGTATAACGGAGGTTGACCTTGAACTTACTTTTGATCCACCATGGGATCAGGAATTGATGTCGGAAGAGGCAAAACTGGAGTTGGGTTTACTATAATAAAATATAAAGGTTAAAGACAAAAAAAGCCCATCTGTCCATTGGACAGATGGGCTTTTTTTATTATTGTTATTTGTTTTAGTTTATCTCCGGCAATCCTATCATTTTAGGATAGTTATTTAGAACAGATTCATTATCAACAATTTTTGCCTTAACGATGCTGTTTGTATTATGATGATACCAAATTTCAGCAAAACAATTATCTATTTGAAACAGATTTATATCATAATCCTTACTTATCCTTTGATCGATTTTTTCACCAAATTTTAAGATCTGAATTACTTGTTCAGCTTTGGTTAAATCATCAAATTTATCTTTCATGATTTAATTTTTTAAATTAAAATATGATTGTTAACAACCTCCCGATGCGGAACCTGATTTCTTATTTACTGAAACTCCGGCTTTGTTTACAACTTTATTCCCTTTTCCAACCCATTCAGCATATGCTCCATCATAAACTTTAAAATTATTCCATCCTAAAACATCTACAAAAGCTGAATAAACAACTGCTGCTCTTACACTTGTGCGGCAATAACCTATTACTTTGCTTGATGAAGTAATTCCTTTTGATTTTAGAATAGTCTCTATATCCGCTTTAGATTTGAAAGCTCCGCTTTCTGTTAAGAAATCTTCATAATTTATATTAACAGCATTTGGAATATGACCTTCGCTATTATCAGCAGTACCGTCAAATTCGTCAGCAGCTCTTACGTCTAATATTATTGAATTTCCACTTTTAACATCGGCTAAATTAGCCATAATGCTATTATTTACATTCGGAGTAAATGTTGCGGCTTTTACTCTTGAAGGAGTAGATGTTAAAGGCACTCTTGATTTGCGCCAATCATTCATATCCTTATGTAAAAGTTTTACATTTTCAGCACCCATATACTTTAATATCCAATATACTCTCGACGAATATTTCTGGGAACCACCATCATAAACAACAATATTAGTAGTATTACTTAAGCCGTTCTCTCCAAATATCTTTGCAAGATCGGCAGGATCTAATATTAAAGCCTCAATTTCACCTTCTTTATAAAGTGCTTTGTGAGGAATATTAACAGCATTTTTTACATGCATTTTCTTATAAGTTGACTCTTGTGAAGCATCAACTATCACTAAACCTTTATCAGTTTTATAAAGTTTCATGAAGTCAGCTGTACTAATAATGTCACCTTGAGCAATTGCAGTACTACTTAAAAAAAGTATAGTAGCACTCAGCAATATTATATTTCTAATAAATTTCATCTTATTATAATTTATAGTTTAAAATTTAACCTGAACCTGGAACATTAATGCGTCATTTTTATACTCACCAACACTTCCATCAGCGTTTTTACCTTCAGAATTATAAGCGTAATTTAACTGAACTCTGGTCCATTCATTTATGAAATAATTAAAACCAAAAGTCATAGTATTTTGAGTAATAACTTGTGTTTGGTTTAAATACTTATATGCAGATCCATCAGGATCGTAAGTTTCGTATTTTACTACTGGCTGTAATCCAAAATTGAATTTGTAAAGAGCCATAACCCAGAATCCGTTTTTCTTATATTCAGGATAAGTTCCGTCGGCATCTTTACCGCCACATCCGCCGCCACCGGCGATATCACCAATATATTTTCCGTTTATATATTCACCCTGAACAAGGAAATTATACTTTTCCAATGTTAGGTCAACTGCCCAACTGGTTTTACTTTTTGAATCTCCATCAATATCAATTTTTTCAACAAGACCATGACGGTAACTACCACCAATTTTAATTCCTTCCAAAGGAGAAACTACAACACGACCAGCAATATCTTTACTTTTATTATCGTCGTAGTTTGTTGCACTTAAAACGTTGTTTATGCCTGTTCCGTTTAAAACTGCTAAACGGTATGAAATAATATCTCTTTCTTTACCAAAAGAACCTAATACCATGAATCCTAACTCTCTGAAAGGAGCTGCCATTTCATTAACTACAGTAGATCTTCTGATCGTGTGTAGTGCCTGACATGGGGTATTTAACTCCAAACTAAATGGAGACTTAAACTGTCCCATTGAGAATTTTACCATTTTTCCAAAAGGTGAGTAAGTAACAAATGCATCAAGTAATTGAGGACCACCGGCCACAGGACTTAATTCGGCCATTACATAATAACTAATGTCGTAAGGAATATTTCCAACAACACCAATTCTGGCGCGTTTAAAATAAAAAGTATTGGGTTTAATTGCATTTCCTTTAGAATCTTCTCCAAAGAAATAATAATCGAATTGAGGTTGAATATAACCTACCACCTGCACACCATCATCTGAAGAAGCTTCAACACAACCTTGTGAGTAAGTTAAGTTAAGGGAACCTAATCCCATAAAAATTGCTAATAATATTATTATTTTTTTCATATAGCCGGTTATTTTATAAACAAAAAAAACTGCCAACAACCCTGAAAAGAGTTGCTGACAGATGTAAATTAAAATTAGTTTTCAGTAACAAATTCGTAATCATATGAATGATGCCATGCTGGTTTTCCAGCTGCATCAAGGGCAGTATGCTGAAGTTTATTAACTCCAAACAATATACTTTTTGCATCATATCCTAATACTTGTAACCAAGCAGCGATATAAGATGAAGTTTGTCCGGTAAAACAATATACTAAACACTCATCAGAAGCTGGAAGAGCGGATACTACATCACT
>PKTA01000020.1 GCA_002869365.1 Marinilabiliales bacterium
ATTACCCCTTCGGTAATTATGCGTAATGTTTTTGAAAACCCGGGTTGGTACACTTCTTATACTCCATATCAGGCAGAAATATCACAGGGACGCCTTGAGGCTTTGCTGAATTATCAGACTATGGTTTCGGGTTTAACAGGATTGCCTCTTGCTAATTCTTCTCTCTTAGATGAAGCAACGGCTGCAGCCGAAGCCATGATAATGTTTTTTCATGCCAGATCCAGAAAACAACAAAAAGCAAATGCCAATACCTTTTTGGTTAGCGATCAGATGTTTCCTCACACCATCGATGTTCTAAAGATTCGCGCTGCATCTAAAGGAATTAATCTTGTTGTTGCTAATCGTTCTGAATTTAATTTTACTGATGAAGTTTATGGTTGCATGATTCAATATCCTGATCAAAAGGGAGAAATAGACGATCATACCGAAATTGCCAAAAGAGCCAATGAGGCCGAAATACCTTTGGCAGTTGCTGCCGATTTAATGAGTCTTGTGTTGCTAACTCCTCCCGGAGAATGGGGCGCGCAGGTTGTGTTTGGTTCATCACAACGCTTTGGTGTTCCCATGGGTTTTGGTGGTCCGCATGCTGCATATTTTGCTACTACAGAAGATTATAAAAGATATATCCCGGGGCGTATTATTGGTATCTCCAAAGACAAGGATGGAAATCAGGCTTTACGCATGGCTCTTCAAACACGTGAGCAACATATAAAAAGAGAAAAGGCAACTTCAAATATTTGTACTGCCCAGGCATTGCTGGCAATTATGGCCGGATTTTATGGTCTTTATCATGGAAAAGATGGAATTACCGAAATTGCAATTAAAATACATTCATTAACCGTTGATTTGGCCGGTACCCTTGAAAAAGTTGGCTATAAACAACTGAATGAAAATTTCTTCGATACTCTGTATGTTGAAATACCTGAAAATGTTTCTTCCAAAGAAATTGAAAAAATAGCCCTGGAACAGGAAGTAAATTTCAGATATTTTGAAGATGGAAAACATTTAGGAATCAGCCTCGACGAAACAACAACAACCAAAGATGTTGCGATAATTGGTGCTATTTTGGCAAAAGCCAATAAGGTGGATAAGTTTGAACTTGAGTTTGCAGGAGCAGAAGTAAACCAAAAGAAAAATATTCCTTCGCAACTCATAAGAAAATCTGAATTTATGTCTCATGAGATTTTCAATAAATATCATTCGGAGACACAAATGATGAGGTATATGACCAAACTAGAGAATAAGGATTTGGCTCTTAACAGGAGTATGATTCCTCTGGGTTCATGTACTATGAAACTTAATGCCGCAACTGAGTTGATGCCAATAAGTTGGCCAGAATTTACTGATATACATCCTTTTGTGCCAAAAAATCAGGCTTTAGGGTATTATGAGGTTATCGATGAAATGGAAAGAATTCTTTCTGAAGTAACCGGTTTTGCAGGAGTTTCTTTCCAGCCAAATTCAGGTGCTGCCGGAGAGTATGCGGGACTAATGCTCATAAAATATTATCAGGAAAGTATAGGCCAGGGTCATCGTGATATTTGCTTAATTCCTGCTTCGGCACACGGAACAAATCCTGCTAGTTCTAATATGGCAGGCTACAAAGTTGTGGTTGTTAAAACCGATGAAAAAGGTAATGTCGACCTCGACGATTTGAAGGAAAAGGCCGAACAATATAAAGATTCTCTTGCCGCAATCATGGTTACTTATCCAAGTACTCATGGTGTTTTCGAAGAAGGAATTACCGACTTAATCGATATTATCCACGAAAATGGCGGACAGGTATATATGGATGGAGCAAATATGAACGCTCAGGTGGGACTTACCAGCCCCGGCTTTATAGGTGCTGATGTTTGTCATCTTAATTTACATAAAACCTTTGCCATTCCTCATGGAGGAGGCGGTCCTGGCGTTGGCCCCGTGGGTGTTGCCAGCCATTTGAAACCATTTTTACCCGGTCATATTTATGCCGAAACTGGTGGAGAAAAAGCAATGAATGCAATAGCTGCTGCCCCTTTCGGAAGCGCATTGGTGTTGCTAATATCTTATGCCTATCTCAAGCTTTTAGGAGGTAAAGGTTTAACAGAAGCAACAAAAGTGGCCATTTTAAATGCAAACTATCTGAAAGAAAAACTTAAAGATCATTATCCCATTTTATACAGAGGAGAAAATGGTCATGTTGGTCATGAAATGATTTTAGATTGTAATGAGTTTTTCAAAACTGCCGACATAGCCGTTATTGATATTGCAAAGCGTTTAATGGATTATGGTTTCCATGCTCCTACAGTTGCATTCCCTGTTCATGGAACACTTATGGTTGAACCAACCGAAAGCGAGCCTTTGGAAGAATTGGATTATTTTGTGGAGGCAATGATTTCCATCAGAAATGAAATTAGGGAAGTTGAAGAAGGTAAGGCAGAAAAACAAAATAATGTTGTTTCCAACGCCCCTCATACTGCTGAAAAAATGATTAACAGTAACTGGGAGTTTCCTTATACAAGAGAGAAAGCAGCCTTTCCTTTGGAATGGGTAAAAGACACAAAATATTTCCCTCCGGTAGCAAAAGTTGATGATGCTTATGGCGACAGAAATTTATGTTCCTGCTTGCCTATGGATGAGTATTTGTAGAGAGCGGGTTACGAAGTTGCGTGTTACGGGTTGCGTGTTCGTTTTGGTTAACTTTTAACTTTAGACACTTATAACTTTATGAACTACAAAATGTCATTTCGCTGGAGTCCGAAGGACGACGAGAAATCTCCGTAATGTTTCGGTTTGCGAGTTACGAGTTACGAGTTACGCGTTTCGAGTTGCGGGTCCACTTTGGTTATAACTTATAAATTAGGCACTCGTAACTTTATGAACTCGATGAAGTATAGGCACTTTTATCTAATGTTGCAGGTTGCATGTCACAAGTTGCAGGTTCGTTTTGGGTTATAACTTCTAACTTTAGAGCACTCGTAACTCGATGAACTCAAGGCACTCCTTACTTCCGCAGAACAACCCTAAAAACACTTCCTTTTCCAAGGGTGGAAGATTTTACAAAAATTTTGCCTTTATGATATTCATTTACAATACGTTTGGCTAATGACAAACCAAGCCCCCAGCCTCTCTTTTTACTTGTATAGCCGGGATTAAAAATTGATTTCTGTTCTCGTGTGGAAATGCCTTTTCCGGTATCAGTAAAATCAATAATCAGGTTTTTAAGATCTTCTTTTAAACTTATAGTAATAAGTCCGTTACCCTCCATTGCATCTATAGCATTTTTGCAAATGTTTTCTACAACCCAACTAAAAAGCGCTGCATTCAGGGGCACAATAATCTCCGATTCGGTATCGAAATCCAATTTGTATTCTACCTTTCTCGGACTTCTTTTTTTCAAATATTCTATTGAGGAAGCCAAGACAGGGACAACATTTTCATCTTTTAGATGAGGAACAGAACCAATTTTAGAAAATCTTTCGGTAATAACTTCCAGCCTTGCAACATCCTTGGTGATTTCATCTGCCGCCTGTTCTGCTGTTCCCTCTCCCATTTTCAATAATTCCATCCATGCTAAAATTGAAGAAAGAGGAGTTCCTATCTGGTGAGCCGTTTCCTTCGCCATACCTGCCCACACACGATTTTGCTCCGAGCGGCGTGCAAAACTGAATAGTAAGTAAGCAATAAAAGCAAATACCGAAATAATTAATATTTGTGCAAGAGGAAAATACTTCATCATGGTGAGTAATTCCGAATTCTGATAGAAAATATAATTGGTGCCCTGCTCTTCAAAATCTACTTTGATGGGCTCGTTGGCAGCACGCATCTCATCAAGCTTCTCTTTAACATAAAAAAGATTGTTCATTTTTACGTTATCCAGATTACCATATTGTATGACATTCTCCTGCGTACTGTCGGTAATAATTACAGGAACACTTGAAGAGTTAAGCGTTACTTCCGACATAAACGTTGAAATGTAATCGTTTAAAACCAATTTTAAACTTGAAAAAATCTTTGAGTCTTTATAATAAAGATAATTCTTTTTAAAATTACTTATTTTCACCTCTATGGGTTGGTAGGTGCTGAACTCCTCCATTAAATCGATGTCTTCAAAAAGATTATCAACATTGGAAACATCTATATTCATTGCATCCAGGATAGTACCCTTTTCATCAGTATAAATTACGGGAATGGTTTTGTTGTTGGAAATTATTTCAAGATAGAATGTCAGGTCATCAGAAACATTATCATCCAGCAAATGACGGTGCACTTTTGCCAGAAACTCTACCCTTTTGTGTTCCTGCTCCTGCAATTGTTTGAATAAATTTCCTGTAAAATTCACCAAACGAGCCTTTCTGTTCACTGCAGCCGCAAAAAGTTGAACATTTTTACGTTCTTCCTTGGCAAAACGACTAACTATAACATTTGTGTAAAAAAAAGAAATGCTGATTATAATTACCGCAAGTATAATCAATACAATTTTCCACCTTTTTTTCCTGGCATAAATATCCAAATCAATTCTTTTTAATATAGAATACAAACTTAATATTTATTGTCTTATTGTATAACAACTTAATTGTGAGTTTTTCATGATAATAAATTTCTAAGCAAATTCTTGCAAAAGCACTACTATTGTTATATGAATATGTAACTTATGAACGCCAGCGCACACTTTTGCATTTATGCCGAACACTTAAAACCATGGCATAAAACAATTAAAATGTTAAAATTCAAAGAATTACACATTTTGGCACAATTACTGAAAGTATTCAGCAATTGAATACCAAAAAAGCAATAGGAAGAAATGATTGATCTACGAGATATTAATAAAACATATTATACGGGAAAAACCA
>PKTA01000108.1 GCA_002869365.1 Marinilabiliales bacterium
GCTCTGATAAAACCCCTTTCCAGATCACTATGTATTGTTCCTGAGGCTTCCGGCGCAGCCATTCCCTTTTTAATTGTCCAGGCTTTTACTTCCATTTTTCCGGCAGTAAAGAACGATTGTAGGTTAAGAATATCGTATGCCGCTCTTACCAGTTTATTAACTCCTGGTTCCTTTAAGCCCGCATCCTGCAGGAATTCTAATCTGTCATCTTCATCTTCAAGTTCTGCAATTTCTTCTTCCAGTTTACCTGCAATTACCAAAACTTCAGCATTATCATTTGCCAATTGTTCCTTTACCTTTTTTGAGTATTCATTTCCATCAATTGCTGATGCATCATCAACATTACAAACATAAATAACAGGCTTGGCAGTCAGCAGTAAAAGGTCTTCAATATATTTGAAGTCTTCCTGACTTGCATCAATATTTCTGGCGTTTCCGAAATTTTCAAAATGATCTTTGAATTTTGTAAGAGCTTCTATGGCTTTTTTAGCATTTTTATCGCCGGATTTAAGCAGTTTTTCCATTCTGCTTATTTTCCTTTCAATCAAATCCAAATCGCGAATTTGCAACTCAAAATCCACAATTTCCAAATCTCTTATTGGGTCGATGGAACCTTCAATATGTGCCAGATTATCATCATCGAAACATCTTAAAACATGAATTAAAGCATCCATTTGCTGAATGTCGGCAAGAAATTTATTTCCAACACCTTCTCCTTTGTTGGCACCTTTTGCAAGACCGGGAACATCCACAATTTCAACAGTTGCAGGAACTACCTTGTCGGAATTAATAAACTTATCAATTTCATACAGTCGTGGATCGGGTACATTACAAATACCAATATTGGATTTTGTTGCACTAAAAGCATAAGTTGAACTCTCTGCCTTTGTATTCGACATACAGTTGAAAATAGTTGTTTTGCCGGTATTTGATAAACCTATAATTCCGCAATTAAGAGCCATAATATTATAATATTTTCTAAATAATTTTGTCTGAAACAAATGATTTGCAAATATAAATTAAATGCAGGTCGCAATATCATTTTTGTAAAAATGAAAGTTAAATTAATTATGATGCACAGAAGAATTCTGCTACAGCTTGTAAATCAAATAATTGCCATGATAAATTAAATCTGAATTTTGTTTTATTATTTCAAAATATTTAATTAATTTTGCAGCCCATTTTTAAGAGGTTCGGATTTAGGCTAATTAATTAGCATACAAATTCTTAAAATTGTAAATAATTTATTGTTAATCCGTTTTTATCATCAGAACCGAATGCTTGATAAAACATAGTCATTTTTAAATGTCAGATCAAGAAAAAAAATCTGCTCAGGAAGATGAGCAAAATGAAGTAAAATCTCAAGTTGAGAATACCGCTTCAGAAGAAGTAAAAGAAGAACCTAAAGCCACAGAAGAAAAACCAGAAGAAGTTGTTGCTGAAGAAAAAACTGAAGAGCAAGTTGAAGAAGTTGTTCCCGAGGAAAAAACTGAAGAAGTTGTAGCCGAGGAGAAAACTGAAGAGCAAGTTGAAGAAGTTGTTGCTGAGGAAAAAACTGAAGAGCAAACTGAAGAAGTTGTTCCTGAGGAGAAAACTGAAGAGGTTGTAACTGAAGAAAAAGCCAAAGAACAAGTTGATGAAACTGTTGAGGAAAAAACTGAAGAAAAAGTTCAGGTACCAGGTGAATTCGATTGGGATTCTTTAAACACAAAGGTTGATGTATATTCAAAATCAGATCGTGAAAAACTGGAAGATTTATATACTCAGTCATTAAGTTCAATTACCGAACACGAAGTTATTGAAGGTACTGTTGTATCGCTTTCAAGTCGTGAGGTTGTAGTTAATATTGGATACAAATCCGACGGTGTAATTCCAAAAAATGAATTCAGGTATAATCCTGATTTAAAACCTGGTGATGTTGTTGATATCTATGTAGAAGTACAGGAAGATGCATCAGGCCAAATGGTTTTATCTCACAAAAAAGCACGTATCCTTAAATCATGGGATCGTATTAATGAAGCCTTCGATAACGACGAAGTTATTAATGGATTTGTTAAATCACGTACCAAAGGTGGTTTAATTGTTGACGTATTTGGAATTGAAGCTTTCTTGCCAGGTTCACAAATTGATGTTAAACCTATCCGCGACTACGATGTATTCGTTCACAAAACAATGGAATTCAAAGTTGTTAAGATCAACCACGAATATAAAAATGTTGTAGTTTCTCACAAAGCACTTATCGAAGACGAACTTGAAGCTCAGAGATCAGAGATTATCTCTAAACTTGAAAAAGGTCAGGTTCTCGAAGGTATCGTTAAAAATATTACTTCTTACGGAGTATTTATCGATCTTGGTGGTGTTGACGGTTTAATTCACATTACTGACCTTTCATGGGGACGTATTTCTCACCCTGAAGAGGTTGTTGAACTAGATCAGAAAATTAAAGTTGTTATACTTGACTTCGATGATAATAAGAAACGTATTGCATTAGGACTTAAACAACTATCTCCTCATCCATGGGATTCTCTTGATGAGAAAGTTACTGTAGGTGATAAGGTTAAAGGTAAAGTTGTAGTTCTTGCCGATTATGGTGCATTCATTGAAATTGCTCCTGGTATCGAAGGTCTAATCCACGTTTCAGAAATGTCATGGTCACAACATCTACGTACTGCTCAGGATTTCCTTAAAGTAGGACAAGAAGTTGAGGCTGTTATTCTTACTCTCGACAGAGAAGAAAGAAAAATGTCACTTGGAATGAAACAACTTATTCCTGATCCATGGGAAGATATCGTTAAAAGATATCCTGTCGGATCAAAGCATATGTCAAAAGTTAGAAACTTTACAAACTTTGGAATTTTTGTTGAAATTGAAGAAGGTGTTGACGGTTTAATTCATATTAGTGATCTTTCATGGTCGAAGAAAATTAAACACCCTGCCGAATTTACAAAAGTTGGTGATGAGATAGAAGTTGTTGTTCTTGATGTAGATCAGGAAAACCGCAGATTAAGTCTTGGTCATAAACAACTTGAAGAAAATCCATGGGATGTATTCGAAACAGTATTTACTATTGATTCGGTACACCAGGGAACAGTTACTTCAATAAATGACAAAGGTGCCGTTGTTTCTTTACCTTATGGTGTTGAAGGATTTGCTCCTAAACGTCACCTTAAGAAAGAAGATGGAAGTTATATTAAAGGAGATGAAACCATCGACTTTAAAGTTATCGAATTTTCAAAAGAGAATAAGAAAATCATTTTGTCACACTCACGTATTTTTGAGGTAGAACAAAAAGCTAGTAAATTTACTAAATCCAAATCCGGTGATAGTAAATCAACAAGCAGTTCTGTTAAAAATCAGAATGACAAACTTGAGAAAACAACTCTTGGAGATTTAGATGTACTTGCAAATCTTAAATCCGATATGGAGAAAGAAGAAAATAAAGACAAATAGTCGATAAATTTTCTAAATATATAAAAGCCTTTCCTTTACAGGAGAGGCTTTTTTTTGTAAGCAAAATTTTTTATCTTTAATGCCGCTTACCAAAAAATAAAATGTTGAGTGATTTAAAACTAATAATAATGGGTAATGGATCTGCCGTGCCCACTCGCAATGCTAATCCCAGCAGCCAGATGTTAATTTATAGAGGACGCCAGTTTTTAATAGATTGCGGAGAAGGAACACAAATGCAAATGATTAAATGCGGACTCAAAACACGACGTCTTAATGATATTTTAATCAGCCATTTACATGGCGATCACTTTTTTGGTTTGTTTGGAATGCTTTCTACTTTTCATCTGTTTGGCAGAGATAAAGATTTGAATTTATTTGCTCCATCGCCTTTGAAGTTATTGTTGGAAAAGGTTTTTGAAACCTCAGATACCAGATTGAGGTTTAAAATAAATTTTTTCCCTATGGAAGACTTTAAATCCACCCCCATAATAGAAACTGATACGTTTACAATAAATGGGTTTAAACTAAATCACAGTGTTCCTACACAGGGATTTGTCTTCAGAGAAAAAACTCTGCCTCCAAAAATCGACAAAAGTTTTGTAAAAAGCAGAGGACTTACAGTAAAGCAAATAAATGATATTAAAAGTGGTTATGATTTTATTGATGATGATGGGAAGTTATACTCTAACAAAGATATTACTTCAAAATCAAGAAGTCCGCTTTCATACGCCTATTGCTCTGATACTTCCTACAGTGAAGAAATTATAGAACATATAAAAGGAGTAAAGCTACTTTACCATGAAGCTACATTCGATGATAGCATGTTGGGAATGGCTGAAACAAAAAAACATTCAACAGCCTCGCAAGCAGCAAAAATTGCTAAACTCGCTAATGTTGAAAAACTTATTCTGGGACATTTTTCTGCTCGCTTTAAAAGTTTCGATCTGCTATTAAACGAGGCTAGATTAATATTTCCAAATTCCCAGATATCAATTCAGGGTGAAGCTTATGATATTGTTTAGTTGTATTGTCTTAATCGCTGTAAATCAATAGATTAAAAATTTAAATTTTATAAATTATTGCTTTTATCTCGTCGGCATAATTTTGCGCTTTTTCCATAGTCGTACTTTCAGAATAAATACGCATAATCGGCTCGGTATTTGACGTCCTGAGTTGAACCCAGCCATCAGGAAAGTCAATTTTAATACCATCTATATCTGAAATTGGGTAATCCTGATATGATGATTTTACGGCTTCGAAGATCTCATTAACATTTGAATTTTTATCCAACTCAATTTTATTTTTCGACATAAAATAGTTTGGATAAGTTTTACGCAATTCACTTAGTTTTA
>PKTA01000077.1 GCA_002869365.1 Marinilabiliales bacterium
CAGTGATATTGAAGACAGGGGCATGAAAATGAATATCGTTGTTAACGATATAAATCTCAGTGCCGGCTACGGTTATGGCTATGGCTACGGTTATGGTTACGGCTATGGTTATGGCTACGGTTACGGCTATGGCTACGGTTATTATACCGATGATAAGCCCGATAAAAAGAAATCGTTTACAAAACGACTTTTTAATAAGGTTTAGAAGAATAAATAGTCGAAGGGTCGAAGGGTCAGTTCCATTCTTTTTACGAATAACCCTTAGTGCCCCTTTGTGATTAATCTTCTACCAGGAACAAAAAAACTCTGCGTTCATTGCGCCTTCTCTGCGTCCTCTGCGGTTAAATTATATAGAGAAAATATTTCTTAACCGCAAAGATCGCAAAGGTTTACGCAAAGATCGCAAAGAAACCTTAGCGCTCCTTTGTGGTTATATCTCCACCACGAACAACAAAAAACTCTGCGTTCATTGCGCCTTCTCTGCGTCCTCTGCGGTTAAACTTTTCTTAACGAAAAACACTGCACCCTCTACGCCCTGCTCTCTGCGCTCTGCTCCCTGCTCCCTGCGCTCCCCGCCCAACATTTAAAAACACCCCCATCCGTCATTATGCCCAACAAATTTGTAAATTTGCATCATGACAAATAATTCGGAAATAAAAAATTTCGCTCTTATAGGTGCCGCAGGTTACATCGCCCCCAGGCATATGAGAGCCATAAAAGATACCGGCAACAATCTCATTGCTGCCCTCGATCCCTTCGACAGCGTAGGAATTATCGATAGTTTTTTCCCTGAAGCAGATTTTTTTACCGAAACCGAACGCTTCGACAGACACCTTGATAAGTTACGCAGGGGCATAAAAAATAAGGTAGACTATGTGTCAATATGCTCTCCCAACTACCTTCATGATGCACATATCCGCTTAGCCTTACGAAATGGAGCCAATGCAATTTGTGAAAAACCTCTCCTCCTCAACCCATGGAATATCGACGGACTGGAAGAAATAGAAAAAGAAAGCGGCAAAAAAATAAACAACATACTTCAGTTAAGGCATCATCCCGTAATTATCGACCTGAAAAATAAATATGGCAATAAGCCCTCAAAAAAGAAGCACGACATAAAGCTAACTTATATCACCAGTCGTGGAAAATGGTATTATTATTCCTGGAAAGGGGAGAAGCCCAAATCGGGAGGTATAGTAACCAATATAGGAATACATTTTTTCGATATGCTGGCATGGATTTTTGGTAAAACACAAAAAAGTCATCTGCATCTGATGCAGGAAAATAAGGCCTCCGGATTGCTGGAACTTGAAAATGCAAATGTTAGCTGGTACCTTAGTCTCGACAGCGATGATTTACCACAATCAGCAAAAGAAAATAATTTGCCAACTTTCCGTTCCATAAGCATCGACAATACAGAACTCGAATTCAGTGGAGGCTTTACCGATTTGCATACCCTCAGTTACCAGCAAATACTTGCAGGCAAAGGTTATGGTATTAATGATGCACGCCAGAGCATTGAAATTGCTCATGAAATCAGAAATCAGCAGATTAGCAGTAATAGTTTCGATTATCACCCTTTTGTAAAGAAGTAATTATGACCGAAAAAACCTGGTATGCCGTATATGTAAAATCACGCTCCGAAAAAAGGGTTGCCGCCGATTTTGCTGCCAATGGCATAGATTATTATTTGCCCCTAATAAAAAAAATAAAGGTGTGGAGCGACCGGAAAAAAATGATTGAAGAGCCTTTATTCAGATCATATATTTTCGTGCATATAGAACAAAAGGACTATTATAAAGTTGTATATACTTTTAATGTAATGAAATACATAAGTTTTGAAGGCAGAGCAGTACCCATACGACCACAACAGATAGAAGCCATAAAATACTATCTCAACGAAAAAGATCCCGAGAATATCGAAAATCAAAACTGGCAAGAAGGACGAAAAGTTGAAGTAATTAGTGGCAGCATGGCAGGACTACAGGGAGAACTCATAGAAATAAGAGGTAAAAATAAGGTAAAAGTGGAAATTGAAGTAGTGGGAAAAACCCTTGTAATTCAGGTTCCTAAAAATAAACTCCAGTTTGTTTTATAGACAGGAATATTATTCCGAATAAAAATCTATCATTTTCTGTATTGCTTCCTCACAGGCAGGGCAGAAAGTATCATTATTAAAAGTCTTCATCATACAATCGTAACGAGGGCGGTAAACACCTTTGGCAACATAACCTCCTCCTTCATAAACGCCTAACTTATCAAAATCTTTTTCCTTAACAGGATCGGGAGTAGGGACAGGAGTTTTCTTCCTGAGCAAATGTTTCCACTTCTTATCGAAATCTACCAATGTTGTAATATTTGGCTCCCAGGGTTCAACTTCAAGATTATAAAAATCGTTATACGAAGTAGAAGAATCAAAATATTCGTCACCCAATCCGGCGAAGCCGTGACCAAATTCATGTATTAATATGGCTGCCGATTTTGAATTGCTGTTCACACTAACATTATAAAAATTATATATTGCTCCTCCACCATATTTATTACTGTTTACAAGCACATAAATCTGATCGTAAGGAGCATTGGCGGCCACATCTCTTACACTTTTATTGTCGTAAGTCATGAGGTAACGTTCACTGTCGAAGGTATAGTAACCAAAATTCATTACGGTATTCTTCCATATACCATCTGCCGCTATGTCTACCCCCGACTCCATAGATGGTGCCATTACACCCCAGATATTAAATTTATCCGCATTTTCCGTGTATGGTGCATAGGCAAACATATCGTTGGTAAACTTTTTACAATCTTCTATAAATTTTCCCATTTCCTCTTCCGAATAACCTTCCGGCACAATTACCACATCAATCTTTTTTGCCGGATCGCCGGATTTGTGAAAACTGAAGTGGGGATATTCCTTCTTATTATCCTTATTGGTAAAATAGTCTTTCGACTTAAAAGTATATTCAAATTTCTTTTCAAAATTGCCATCCCAGTTTCTCTCGTGCAATTCTATACGTGCATCATTTTTTGGATAGGGCATAAGCACTGTTTCCGACATGCTACGACTTATATCTTTGGATTCGTTGGTGGTTTGCCATTCACCAAAAATTGAAGAATAACCCCTGGAATAAATTAAAACATCAGTTTTTACATCAAACACTTTCACATAGTAATTCCCATAGCCAAAAGTGTCGATCATATTAACTTTAGAGCCTCCCCAATAGGGTTCTTCAATAAGTTCATCGAAACTATAAGAACTTATATCATGATTTCCTGTATGATAATAATCCATTCGTAAACTCTTGTTTTCGAAGTATTTATCAAATTGCGAAAATGCCTGGCTTGATAATAAAACCAATGTAATTAATATAATGCGTTTCATATTGCAATGTTTAAAAAACAAAATTAATTAAATTATGATATAAGAATGCTGGTGGAAACGATATATAGAGTATTTACAGAAATGCTTAATTGTCATCTCGATCTCGCCTCAAGCGAGAGAGAGATCTCCAAAATATTGTTTATTCTGGAAAAATATCATCGTTCAGGAATCGCCATTTAGGGTTAAAACTGTTAATTAAATTATCTTTCTTTTCCCTTCTCCATTTTTTTATTTGTTTTTCTCCTTCTATTGCATTTGTAATTTGAATAAAATGCTCATAGTAAACCAGAAAATGGCAATTGTACTTTCTCGTAAACCCATCATCAAAGCCATTATAATGCTCATAAACTCGCCTTATTAAATTATTTGCAACACCAATATATAAAACTGTTTTATGCTTATTGGTCATTATGTAAACATAATAATTGTGTGAAATGGGCATTTGACAAAATTAATAATTTCTTGGTACTTCCAATTGTTCAGGAGATTTCTCAGTCATCGTTCCTCTTCCTTCGAAATGAACTGTGCTAAAAAGCAAGTTTTTCTTGATAATTTTTCTCATAACTTTTTAAAGTAGTACCTACAGCAAATGCCTGCCTTAAAAGTTTATTGGTAATAGTATTATCATTTTTGGAACACCGAACATCGATTAACGAATGTCGAATTACGAAGTTTTCTTTTAGGTAATATTAAAACGCTTAGTTCAAGTATGAAAGTTTTGTGCGTGAAAATTGTCATTTCGTTGTAGGAGGGACGACGACGAGAAATCTCCGAACGTTAATGTGAAGTTGAGAAACTGTGAAACTGAGATGGGGTGATTGATTGTGTGGGGGAGTAAAGGCTGATGGCTAAATGATAAAGTTAAAAACTAATAACTAAAAACTAAAAGTTTAGAAGTTGAATAGTTAAAATGAATATGTTTTGGGAATTATAAACCAATTCTTTGAACACCGAACATCGATCAACGAATGTCGAATTACTAAGTTTCATTTCGGACTGATAAAAAAACACAGCTGTATTTAAAACTATTATTTCATTTAAATTGAGGGTAAATCATCAATGGTACAGAATATGAATTGTAAGACAAAAACGTCTATTAATCCCCAAAATGCCACTTCTAAAACATGTCCGTCTATTGACGGATCGTTAATCAGTCAGGAGACTGACGCGTCGGTGTTCGATATTCGGTGTTCAAAAAAACATTTTATTCATCGCAAACCAAATTTCTTGAACACCGACCTGCCAGCCGGAAAGCTGGACACTGATCA
>PKTA01000190.1 GCA_002869365.1 Marinilabiliales bacterium
AAACAAACACATTTAAACAAACACTATCTTTATGAATTATCTAAAACAAATGGCAACCATCTGTTTTGCTTTTGCGACAATGGTTGTTTCCTCCCAGGAACTTTCCCGGCAAATAGTTTCCACAAGTGGGGGGCAATCTCAAGCGCCAACATTTGACTTATCGTGGACGATAGGTCAGGCAGGCTTGGCCGGAACTTACACTAATGGTGGAACAACGCTATGTGTTGGATTTCAACAATCAGATTTGTTGTCAACAAACATAGCAGAACAGTATTCCGACGAACTTAAAATCTTCCCTAATCCATGTTCTGATTTTCTGTACATAAATATGACTAAACAAGAACAAACAGACATAAGTATAAAACTTATGGATAGTTATGGCAGGATTCACTATGAACAAAGTTTTACATTTTCAGGTAGTTTAGAACATAAAATAAACATTTCAGTTTTACCGCGTGGAATGTATTATCTGGAAATGAAAACAAATACAAAAATGATTACAGAAATAAAAACAAGCAAATTAATTCACTATTAAAATCACTAAAAAAACAATTACTATGAAAAAGCAAAACACACTATTAACAATTATCTTAGTGCTTTGTAGCACTTTAATGATGGCTCAGGCTCCTGCTATGATTGATTTTCAGGCACTTGCACGTGACGTTTCAGGCGACCCTATTACCAACCAATTAATTACAGTGAAGGCCTCAATTCTTGATGGACCGGTTGGTTTTACAATTTGGCAGGAAACACAGAATGTGACCACCGATGATTATGGATTATTTACAATTAAACTTGGTAACAACATTCCTATTGCTGTAAACTGGGGAGATTCTTTTCACTACATAAAAATTGAAATAGATCCGGAAGGTGGAAGTTCATTTATAGATATGGGAACTACACAATTATTGAGTGTTCCTTACGCTTTATATGCAACTAATGTTGAAAATAATGATGATGCAGATGCTGATCCTGAGAATGAATTTCAGGAACTCTCCATTAGTGGCAGCGACCTAAGTATAAGCGATGGTAATACTGTTACTCTACCCGGAGGTACTTCTTTTTGGGAGCAAAATGGCGACGACATTTATTATTTGACAGGAAATGTAGGTGTAGGTACAGAAACACCCGACTATGGAGCTAATGTTGCAGATGCAAAGGTGCTTACTATTAATGCTGCAGATGTAGGTGGAGTTGATGACCATCCTGCTATTCTAGAATTTAGGGGATCGGATGCAAATGATGGAGGTGTTTTAGGTAAAATTGAATTCTTTAACTGGGCAAATGGTGTTAACTACGACCTTGCTAAGATAGAAGCCACCAGAAGTGATGGTATTAATCAGGCTTATAGTTCTTTAAACTTTTTTACCAGAATGGGAGGCCCTGCTAGTTATACTTCGAAAATGACAATAGACCATAATGGTTATGTTGGCGTTGGAACCACTACACCATTAGTGAGACTGCACTCTGTTCTTACGAATGATGCTGGAGTTTTAGGTAGTGATTTGGGTAGTCTTTATAGTCCTACTCAATATTTATCACCTGCAATTGCAGGATTTTCTGACAATAATACCGCTGATATTTCTTATGGAGTATGGGGGCATGCTAACTCCACAACCAGCCCATATAATATGGGTGTATTCGGTGAAGGTGGTGGCGGAAGTGCAAATAATTATGGTATATATGGTGTTGCCTATGGACAAGCAGGCTCAAATTATAGCATTTGTGTTTATGGTGATGATGAAGGTTCAGCAAGTAATAATTATGCAGGATATTTTTCAGGTGCCGTACATATAAATGGAACTCTTTCAAAGTCAGGAGGAAGTTTTAAAATAGACCATCCCTTAGATCCTCAAAATAAATTTCTTATTCACAGTTTCGTGGAAAGTCCTGATATGATGAACATCTATAATGGTAATATTACTACTGATGATAACGGAATGGCTATCGTTGAACTCCCTTCATATTTTGAAGCAGAGAACATTGATTTTAGATATCAGTTAACAGTTGTGGGTGAATTTGCACAAGCAATTGTTAAAGAAAAAATAGCAGATAATAAGTTTACCATAATGACCGATAAGCCAAATATTGAAGTAAGTTGGCAGGTAACAGGAGTTAGAAATGATAAATGGGCACAGCAAAACAGAATTGTTCCAGAACAAAAAAAACAAGGTGTTGAAAAAGGAAAATACCTTAACCCTGAAGTATTTGGTAAATCAAAGTCTGAAGGTATGCCGGTTGGTATTAAGTGACAGCAATTCCTTAACACCTGCTACGGTAGGCTGGGAAATAAAAAATGTAGATTGTAGGGTGTAGAATAAAAAGTGTTGCAAGCTACAAAAGTCATTTAAAATAGGTTTACTACTCGAGTCATTTTGTGGGTGTAAATAGGACTACAAGAAACCCCATATGAAACTGTGAAATTGTGAAACTGTGAAGAGGCTTTGGGGCGAGTGTGCGAAAGACTGAAGGTTACGACTCATCGGAGTTCAAAGTTGTTTAAAGGTTTAATCCTGTTGATTATCGAGACAAAAACTCCGGGACATGTGGTTTCGAAAATAACTATCAGTAAAACAAAACGAACCCGCAACTCGCAACCATGCCTCATTTCATTAATTGTTTTTATTACTTTTGCCCAACAAAAATAAAAACGATGAAACTATTTCCAATTGAAACAGGAAACTTAAAATTAGACGGAGGCGCAATGTTTGGTGTTGTGCCAAAAGTACTATGGAATAAATTTTATCCTTGCGATGAAAACAATCTTTGTAATTGGTCGATGCGTTGTTTGTTAGTTGTGGATGGCGATCGCAAGATATTGATAGATAATGGTATAGGAGAAAAGCAAGACGAAAAATGGCTTAAACATTATTACCTCAATGGCGACGATACTCTTTCAAAATCTCTTGCAAATGCCGGCTATACTCTTGAAGATATTACAGACGTAATTTTAACTCATATGCATTTCGACCACTGTGGTGGAAGCGTAAAATGGAATGATGATAATAGTGGATTCGAACTTACTTTTCCCAATGCAACTTACTGGACAAGTAAGCAGCAATATGAGTGGGCAACAAAACCTAACAGAAGGGAAAAAGCATCATTTTTAAGGGAAAATATACATCCCATTGAAGAAAGTGGAAGACTAAACCTGGTGGCAGATGAGGGAGAATATATTCCGAATATAGTTTTTAAATTATACAACGGACATACCGAAGGTCAGGTTATACCGCATATTAATTATAATGGCAAAACTGTTGTTTTTATGGCCGACCTCATGCCTTCTACAGCTCATATTCCAATGCCTTGGGTTATGGCCTACGATACTCGTCCTTTGCTTACCCTGAAAGACCGTGAGCGTTTTTATGCAGAAGCCCTGGAAAACGATTATGTATTGTTTTTAGAGCATGATCTTTATAATGAAGCATGTACTCTTCAAAATACTGAAAAAGGAGTGAAGGTTAATAAAGCCGGAAAACTTGCTGAGTTGATATAAACATGAACTCCATTAGGATTGAAGTTTGTTGTAATTCGCTGGAAAGTGCTATAAATGCGCAGAAAGGTGGTGCCCACAGGGTGGAATTATGTTCAAATTTATATGAAGGAGGAACAACTCCCTCCATGGGGGAAATTAGCCTTGCCCGTAAAAAACTTCACATCAAATTAAATGTACTTATAAGGCCGCGTGGTGGCGATTTTGTTTATTCCCCGGATGAAACAGATATCATTAAAAGAGATATTTTATTTTGTAAAGAAATTGGCGTTGATGGAGTAGTTATAGGTTTTTTAAAGCCTGACGGGAATATCGATACTAGTCTCACCAAAGAAATTATTGAACTGGCAAAACCCATGAGTGTTACTTTTCACCGGGCTTACGATATGTGCAAAGATCCTGAAAGAGCCCTGGAAGAAATTATTGAAGCCGGAGCCCACAGATTGCTCACTTCGGGAATAAAAAATAAGGCAATCGATGGTGTGGATAATATTGCAAGCCTTGTGAAACTGGCAGGCGACAGAATTATTATAATGCCCGGTTCGGGAATCAGGGCGAATAATATTTTGGAAATTATTGAAAAAACAGCGGCCAAAGAATATCATGTAAGTGAAAGAATAAGCATTGACAGTCCCATGCAGTTTCGCAGAGAAAATATTTTTATGGGTGGCATGCCTCAAATCCCTGAATATGAAAAACGTATTATCGATCCCGTTAAAATAATGGAAATAATGGGTTTGGTCAAATTATAAGAGGGATAAGGGTATTTTAGTTATGAGTTATGAGTTATGAGTTATGAGTTATGAGTTATGAGTTATGAGTTATCCCGGGACCATAGAAACCATTGCATACCTAACTTGACTAAAGGTATATACTATGATATGCCCGTTCCTATCCCCCAGTTGCTAAAATATTTATTTAAATTTGTAAAAAAATGCAATGAACAGATTCACGTCCTTGGCAATAACAATATATTTTTTGTTTTTTGCTTTACAATCTTTTTCCTGTACAAATATTTTGGTGAGCCGCGGTGCATCAGCCGATAGTTCTACATTTTTAGTTTATACCAATGATGGAGAGTGGCTTTATCATCTGAACCAAACTCCGGCAGCCGATCATGATATCTCCGACTCACTAATTTATAAAAGTATGAGCGGTAAATCATATAAAATTCATCAGGTAAAACATACTTATGCAATAATTGGTTTCCAAATGAATGAGCATCAGCTGGCAATTGGTGAGACCACATTTTTGGGTAGAGAAGAATTATGGGACAAAGATCAGCCATTAAAATACTGGGAACTAATGCGCCTTGCCTTGCTAAGGGCTAAAACTGCCCGTGAAGCAATAAAAGTGATGACCTCATTGGCCGAGACTTATGGTTATGGTAGCGAAGGAGAGAGTTTTTCAATAGCCGATCCCAAAGAGGCCTGGCTGCTGGAAATGATAGGTACAGGAGGAAAAGGTGGTGCTGTATGGGTGGCCAGAAGAGTTCCCGATGGATATATTACCGCTCATGCTAATCATGCCCGCATAGGAAACTTTCCTTTGGACGATCCTGAAAATTGCCTCTACTCGGAAAATATTATAGAGTTAGCAAAAGAAAAAGGCATATATAATCCCGCTCTTGATGGAGAGTTTCGTTTTAATGATGTTTACGATCCACCTTCCACAGCACATTTAAAATATACCGAAACAAGGGTGTGGAGTATTTTTAACCGGGCAGCCCCATCAGCAGAGTTTAGCACCGATTATAACAGAAACAGAGAAAATGCAAAACCTTATCCTCTGTTTATTAAGCCCGATAAAAAACTTTCTTTACAGGATGTCTTCTCGCTTGTGCGGGATCATTATGAGGGTACAGAGTTCGATATGAGAAAAGATCTGGCAGCAGGCCCTTCCGGAAATCCAAATCGTCCACGACCTCTGGAGTGGGAAGTCGATGGACAAAAATATTCCTGGGAACGACCAATATCAACCTATAATACAGCTTTCTCCTTCGTTGGCCAGATGCGGGATTATCTTCCCAATGAAATTGGAGGTATTTGCTGGTTTGGCGTCGACGATACTTATACTAATTGCTACTTCCCCATTTATTGTAATAATACTGAAATACCAAGCGCCTTCGCCAAAGGCGATATAAATCATTATTCCCCGGAATCGGCATGGTGGGCATTTAACTTCGTCGCAAATTTTGCCATCATAAGATATAATCTGATGGTAAACGACATAAAAACTGTGCAATCTGAATTGGAAGATGAGTTTGTGAAAGTGCAAAAAGGCGTAGAAACCGCTGCCCTTAATATGGATAAAAAACAACGTATCGATTATCTGAATAATTATACTGTTTTCTGCGGAAATAAAGTCCATAAGTCGTGGGTAAATATGGGTAAACAACTCATTAGCAAGTATAACGATGGTTATGTTAAGGATACAAATTACAGAATAAACTCAAAACCCTATGATGAAAACTACCTTAAAAAGATTATTAAAATTGAAGGTAGCAGGTATAGCATTGATTAGAAGTATTTTATTGGAATATTTTAAAACAATCATAAAAATTATTAATTGAATAATTGAAGGAAAAATTTTGCGTTAATAAATTAAAATGATTGTTATTTTTATCATTAAATTAAACATTTGCAAATAGATATAATACTCTGTATTTTTGCATTATAAAATTTGAGCGTCATGGAAGATCAAAATAACGGAATTCAGCAAATAAAACATAAGAATAATAACTTATGGATGTATATAGTATTGATAATTTTAGCCTTAGGGATTATAGGCTTGTCAATTTATATGATTTCAATAAAGAAAGAACTCAGTGGACTTGTTGCAGAGAAGGAAGCACAGAGAGTTGAGTTGGTTGAAGAGTTAAACAATTTGATGCAGGAACACGAAAAGATCAAGGTCTCCTATGGCGAAATGTCGGACTCTCTTGTGGTAATGGACAGTATTATAAAGTCGGATGCCAAAGAAATAAAAAACCTTCTGAATTATAAGTGGGAGTATTATAAGATTAAGAAGAAACTGTCGAGATTACAAGTCGTATCGCAGAATTATGTACGCCAGATGGATTCTCTTTATACTGTAAATACTGCTCTTACTGAGGAAAACCTTCAAATGAAGGAAGAAATTCAAATTGAAAGAAGACGTAACGACAACCTTAGTCAGCAAAAAGAAGAACTTAGCGGAAAAGTGGAAGAAGCATCAATTTTAGGATCATATAATATTGACGCAGGAGCATACCGGGTTAAAGGTAATGGCAGTGAAGTGAAAACTGATAAAATACGCCGTACCGACAGAATTAAAGTGTGCTTTACTTTAAGTGCTAATTCCATTGTGGCCGCAGGCACAAAATCAATTTATATCAGAGTTGCAAGACCCAATAAGGAAATCCTTAGTAAAGGAAGAACCAATCAATATACCTTTGAGCATCAGGGAGAAACTCTTCAGTATACTTAGAAGAAAGATATCGATTATCAAAATGAGGCCTTGGATCTTTGCTTGAGATGGAATAAAAGAAGTACTCAGGAATTGGAACCAGGAATTTATCACGTCGATATCTTTGATGGAGATAACAATATAGGTCATGCTATTTTTGAGTTGAAGTAGAAAGGCTAATCCCGAGGCCTTGGAAAAGGCTAATCCCGAGGCCTCGGGAAAAAGTTAAAAACTAAAAATTTTTCACTTTTCACTTTTCACTTTTCACTTTTCACTATTCACTATTCACTATTCACTTTTCACTATTCACCATAACAATCAATGACTAAAATAAAGATACTTGAAACCCCACGAGATGGAATGCAGGGGATTGAGCAATTTATTCCCACTGAGAAGAAGATAGAATACATAAATATTTTATTAAACTGCGGTTTTCATACTGTTGAAGTAGGCAGTTTTGTTTCTCCCAAAGCCATACCACAACTGGCCGACACTGCAAAAGTGCTCGACAAACTGGATTATTCAAATACAAATTCACGTATTGCCGTTTTAGTAGCAAATAATAAGGGCGGCGACATAGCAATGAACTTCGATATTGTTGACGATATTATTTATCCTTTTTCTGTTTCCGAAACATTTTTGAAAAGAAATATTAACCAAAACTTCGCAGAAGCCGAAAAAACTATCGATTATCTGCAAAATATTTGTGTTAAAAACAATAAAACATTAATTCCGTTTCTCTCTATGGGATTGGGAAATCCTTATGGCGATGAATGGAATATTGACATATTAAATTTTTGGACAGATAAATTTAAGTCAAAAGGAATAAATTATGTTCCTGTTTCTGATATTATTGGAGAGGCTGAGCCCGACAAAATTTATGAGATCTTCACAGCCCTGAAAAACGAATTTCCTGATTTGGAATTTGGGCTACATCTGCATTCGGAAGTTAAATCTGCCAGCAACAAAATTGAAGCAGCATACAATGCAGGTATCAGAAGATTTGATACTGTTTTGGGAGGTTTGGGTGGCTGCCCTATGACGGGAAGGGAAATGATTGCTAACCTCGACCTGAGAGTTTTGCTAAACTATTGTGAAGCAAATAATATTGAAACCGGACTTAATATGGAAATGGTTAATAAAGCCGGTTGGTATAACCTTATTTGAGAAATAAAAGGAGCAAAATCTGCTAATTAAACTATACTTTCCTATCGGGATTATCCTTTAAAAAACTTCCCCATCCACTATATGATTTTCCGGTTTTAACATTGTCACCCTGAAAGTAATGACAAACTGCTGCTGCCAAACCATCGGTAGCATCGAGATATTTTGGTGTGGTGTCGAACTCCACTAAATTTTTTAGCATAGCCGCTACCTGTTCCTTTGAAGCATTTCCGTTGCCCGTAATCGCCTGTTTTATTTTCTTGGGAGAATATTCAAAAATTGGCAAGTCTTTATAAAGTCCTGCCGCCATTGCAACTCCTTGTGCACGACCCAGTTTGAGCATCGATTGAACGTTTTTTCCAAAAAAAGGTGCCTCCAAAGCCATCTCATCAGGCTTATATTCTTCTATCAAACCAAGCGTTCTTTCAAAAATCTTTTTTAACTTTAAGGCGTGGGTATCGTAATTCCCCAATTTGAGTATGCCAAGGGTAATTAGGCTGATTTTATTCCCTTTTTGAATTATTAGCCCATAACCCATTATATTTGTACCCGGGTCGATACCCAATATTATTCTTTCTTTTGCCAAACGATTATCATTTTAATGAAGACAAAATTACGTAAAACATATAATCTGCTCATAAGAGTTTTCATTATTACAATGACTTTTATCTTTTTATATGATCAGATTTTTCATTCCAATGATATACAGTCGGTTATAGATTTTTTCCCACAAGCAATTAAGTCTGATTGGTTCGTATTACAACTGATATTGGTTGTTGTTTTATTGTTTGTTAATTATCTGCTTGAAAGTATAAAGTGGAAATACTTCATCGACAAACTGGAAAATATTAGTTTATTAAACTCTTTTGAGGCTGTCCTTACGGGAATTTCGGTAAGTATGTTTATGCCAAACAGGGTTGGTGACTATTTTGGAAGAGTCTTCATTCTGAAAAAAGCCGATCGCATCCAAGCCATACTTGCAACAATAATAGCCAGTATGAGCCAGTTAATTGCCACAATAATATTTGGATCATTTGCCGAAATTATGGCTTTTCCAAAAATATTTGCCATCGACAATAGTCTGAATTTCGGACTCTATATCGGGTTTATAATAGGAGTAATAGTAGCATTATTCGTAATTATTTTTGCTTATCTGAATTTTAGTGTTTTCTCAGGAATTATAAAAAGGATAAGTGGACGCGGATACAGAAAAATAAAAAAATATGCAAATGTATTTTCGCTTTACAGCGTGAAAGATTTACTATTTGCTTTGATAATTAGTTTATTACGTTATTTAGTGTTCTCCTTTCAGTTTGTTTTATTGTTGTGGATGTTTCAGGTGGAAATTTCATATTTCAATGCCATGACATTAATTGGACTGATATATTTGGGAGTAACAATTATACCTACCATTGCTTTAACAGAAATAGGAGTGAGGGGTTCGGTTAGTGTTTTTGTTTTCAATTATTATTACGAAAGCATGGGCATAATTAATGGAAGTGCTGAACTGGGTGTTGTTTCGGCTTCAACGGTTTTGTGGTTTGTAAATTTGGTATTACCGGCAGCAATAGGAGCATTTTTTGTTTTTAATTTAAAGTTTTTTAGAAAGAATTCGGCAAATGGAAAATTGGATTAAAATATTTATGGTATTTCTTGAGTTTACTGCAATGGCCTATATAATCATCATTTTGATTTTTACTGCCGGATGGTATAAAATGACAGAATTTGTTAACTCTTCTCCTCTGCTTAGCAAGAAAATATCGGTAATTATTGCCATTAGAAATGAGGCAAAAAATTTAAATAACTTACTGAATTCATTAAATGAACAAAGTTTGCCTAAATCGCAATTCGAGATCATAATTATTGATGATGATTCAGTTGATAACAGCATTGAAATTATAGAAAGCTTCAGTAAAACCCATAACGATTTAAATCTGAAAGTTTATAATTCAGAAGGCCGGGGAAAGAAGCAGGCAATAGAAAAGGCACTTACATATGTAAATAATGAAATAGTATTTTCTACCGATGGCGATTGTATTTTAAACAGGGATTTACTGGAAAACTATTTAGCATTTTTTGAAGAAAATAAGCATATTAAATTATGTTTTGGAGGAGTTTTTTATGATAAATCTGGCGACAGTAAGCAACAAATATTTCATATGGAATTTGCAAGTCTTGTGGCTTCGGGAGCAGGCTCTTCGGGATTTGGTTTACCATTTATGATGAATGCGGCAAATATGGCTTACAGATATGAGGATTATAAAATTGTAAAAAATAAAATTGCCGGACAAAATTATATTTCGGGCGACGATATTTTTATGCTTCATTCGTTTGTAAAAGAATTCGGAAGAAGTTCGGTAAGCTATATTAAAAACCCTGATGTTACTGTTGAAACAATTTCTCCTGAAAGTTTCAGGGAGTTTTTTAATCAGCGTATTAGGTGGGGTTCCAAGGCAAGAGCCTATAAGGCGGCATGGCCATTATTGGTTTCGCTAAGTGTTTTGCTTTTTAATTTAATGCTTAGCATTACCCTTATGCTATCTGTTTACAGACTTTGGTTTCTGTCTGTATTCTTTCTGTTTGTTTTACTAAAATATCTTATCGACCTACCTTTAAACAGGAATTTTTTAAAGTATTATAAGAAACCCGGCAATTTCGCTTTGTTTTTTCTTATGGAACTTTTTTATCCTTTATATATTGTAGTAATTGCCTTCTTTCCTTTTGTTTTCAACTTTAAGTGGAAAGGCCGCGATTTTTCAAAATAATTGATGCTAATTCCACATCCTGCTCATTGGTAATTTTGAAATTATCGGGATTTCCATTTGTAAGATAAATATTATTTCCGTCATATTCAAATACCGATGCGTCGTCGGTAAACTTTTCAAAATAATTCACCTCATAAGCCTTTTTTAACAATTCCGATTTAAAAGTCTGAGGGGTTTGTACCAGTTTTATTTTTTTTCTTTCCAGCGATTTATT
Source organism: Marinilabiliales bacterium (assembly GCA_002869365.1). Taxonomy (GTDB): domain Bacteria; phylum Bacteroidota; class Bacteroidia; order Bacteroidales; family F082; genus BM524. The sequence goes on from PKTA01000190.1 coordinate 11,084, forward strand.
GTCGTTGCCTTCAACAAATCTTATGCTGTTTGCCGAATCAATTACCGGGATAGCACTTCCTTTTGAAAGGGCTAGCTGAAAGCAATTTTTTATGGTTTTACTGTCGATTAGTGGCCTTGCACCGTCGTGTATGGCTACCAGAGAATAATTTGGAATTATTTTCAGGGCTGTTTTTACTGTGTGAAACCTTTCAGGACCTCCAATAAGGGCTTTTGCTTTTTGTAATTCAGGATATTCTGTTTTTAGTTTCTCCCAGTATTCCGTATGATTTTGCGAAATGGCAATAATCATATTCTCCATATTCACAAAAGGCAAAAAGGCTTCAACTACATAAATTAATACTGCTTTGTTATCAATATTCAGATATTGCTTTGGAGTTTTAGTTCCCAAACGTATAGAGTTTCCTGCCGCGGCAATAATCAAATATCTTTCCCGATTTTCCATTGAAGTGTAAAAATAGAAAAAGCCTGTTATCTTTCAAACAGGCTTTTCATAAAATCTTTATTTCAATACTTTCTTAAAGTATTAGCATTGCATCGCCATAAGTAAAGAATTTGTATTTTTCTTTTACGGCTTCTTTATAAACGTCGAATAAGAAATCGTAACCAACAAATGCTGAAATCATCATCATCATTGGCGACATTGGCATATGGAAATTAGTAACCATTGCATCGGCAAAGCCAAATTCATAGGGAGGGAAAATAAATTTATTTGTCCAGCCACTATAAGGTTTTACCTGACCGGTAATAGAAACTGCAGTTTCCAAAGCCTTCATGCTAGTAGTTCCTACGGCAACAATTCTATGCTTATTTTTCTTTGCAGCATTCATTTTATCTGCTGACTCCGGAGTTAAAATCATTTGTTCCGAATCAACTTTATGCTTTGTTAAATCTTCAACCTCTATGGTTCTGAAGTTTCCAAGGCCTGTATGTAATGTTAATTCAGCAAACTCAACACCTTTAATTTCAAGGCGTTTCATCAACTCTCTTGAAAAGTGTAATCCTGCTGTAGGAGCAGCAACAGCACCTTCGTACTTGGCATAAATTGTTTGGTATCTTTCCTCGTCTTCAGGTTCAATATCCCTTTTATGGATTTTTGGAAGCGGTGTTTCACCAAGTTCCTGAAGAGTTCTTTTAAAATCTTCGTAAGGACCGTCAAACAAGAAACGTAAGGTTCTGCCTCTGGAAGTTGTATTGTCGATAACCTCAGCAACAAGGGCATCATCTTCACCAAAATAAAGTTTATTACCTATTCTGATTTTCCTGGCAGGATCTACCATAACATCCCATAACCTGCTTTCCCTGTTGAGTTCTCTCAAGAGAAAAACTTCAATTTTCGCACCTGTTTTTTCCTTCTCACCATTTAACCTTGCAGGAAAAACTTTGGTATTGTTGATGGCGAAAATATCACCATCCTCAAAATAGTTAATTATTTCTTTAAAGGTTGTGTGTTCAATGGTTTTGTCTTTGCGGTTAACAACCATTAACCTCGATTCATCCCTGTTTAAAGGCGGATGATCTGCTATCAATTCCTTTGGAAGATCAAATTTGAATTGTGATAACTTCATTAAAATTATGATTAGTTTTTGAAACCTCTAATGTTTTACTTATTATTGCATTCTCAAAATTGGTTCCATCTGATTTACAAAATAAAAGGCGGCAAAAGTACAAAATTTCGAGCTAAAAGTCAAGTTTATTTTTTGTGCCTGAAAACCACCCTTTTAACACCCGTTTTCTCAATTATATTTCAGGTTTATTATACATAAGATAATATATAATCACATATTAATCAGGGTATTATATGGTAAACTAAAATATGATTCTCAAATATATTATTTATTGGTTTTTACTGTTTACCAGTGATATACGAACATAATTTTAATCTTTTTTATGATTAGAAAAGGTAATATTATTGCATTTAGGTAGCGGTAATAGATTTCTCAAGAATAAATACCCTTATTTTGGTATTGAACCCAATTACAAAACACCTCACTTTTGTAAAAAAATAAAACAAATATTATGAAAAGTATAATCTATATACTATTAATGGTTTTTTCCATATCGGTTATCAATCTTCATGCACAGGATACTCAGACCGGTATTTATAAAAATGCGGCCGAAACAATGCTCAATAGCGATTCCAAACTTACAATTGGAGGTTATGGGCAAATTGATTTTAACCAGCCACTTTCATCAACCAAATTTGAATCCGGTAAGCTGGATGTTCACCGTTTAGTAATGTTATTTGGTTACAGATTTACGAAAAAGTTACAGTTCATTACGGAAATTGAATTTGAGCATGTAAAGGAAGTGTATATAGAGCAGGCATTTATAAACTATTCGTTTAATAATTATATAAACTTTCGGGCAGGTTTAATGCTGGTTCCAATGGGAATAATTAATGAATACCATGAACCAACTACATATAACGGAGTTGAAAGGCCCATAATCGATAAGTATATTTCGCCTACTACCTGGCGTGAAATAGGTTTGGGTTTTAGTGGTTTAATTCCTGAAGTGTCGATGCGATATCAGGCATATATTATGAATGGTTTCGCAAGTTATAATGATGGTAGTTTTTTGCTTTCCGGAGCAAACGGATTGCGCAAAGCACGACAGAAGGGAGCCGAGTCGTATATAAACACTCCTTCACTGGCAGCCAAAGTTGAATATTATGGATTACTGGGTATGAACCTTGGGGTATCGGCATATGCAGGTAAAACACAATCAACTTTATACGATGGTATTGATAAAGATGATAATACATCTGTTGCAATTGCCGACTCATCGGTAGTGGGAGTGAAAATGCTGGGCTTAGATGCACGTTATACCCGCAAGGGTTTTGAGTTTCGCGGACAGTTTTACTATGTTTGGTTAAACAATAGCGATGAGTATAATTTATTGGCCCTTAGTATGGGAGAGAGCACTAATCTGGGTGAAAAAATGATGGGATATTATGCCGAATTATCGTATAATATTTTCCATGAAATTGATAAATTTAATTCTAAACTAATTCCATTCATTCGTTATTCAAATTACGATACTCATTATGCAGTTAATAGTAATATTGTTGCCAATGAAGCATACAACAAAACCTATATTACAGCCGGGTTAAGTTGGAAAATAACATCGGGAGTGGCACTTAAAACGGATTTACAATTTATAAAAAACCAATCGCAAAATAGTTTTGAAAAAACCTTTAATGCCGGTGTTGCAGTTTGGTTTTAATACTTACCACTAATGAAGAAAGTAATAATATTAATATTAATAATTAACTGGTTAATCAGTTCTTCCTTTGTAATGAAGGAGGAATTGGATTTCCCTGCCAAAAGAGTTAACAGAGAAATAAAGCGCTTTTGGAAGGATAAAATTGTTGACATTAAGGAAATTAAAAAGGGTATTTATTTGTTGGAAAATGAAAATGATACCCTTGGTTTTTTATATGTGGGAAGAGTTAATTCCTGTCGCCAGGGAGGCTGTTCCATAGATGGAAATCAGGAAGAACTGCCTTTCGAATATTTCGATTATTTTTTAATTATCGATAAAGATATACAACTTAAAAAGGTTAAAATATTTAATTATCAGGCTACTCATGGTCATGAGGTTATGAGTTCGGGATGGTTAAGGCAATTCAGAGGTTATAATGGCAAGGAAGAATTGAAATACGGCAGAGATATAGAGGCTATATCAGGAGCCACAATTTCTGCCAAAGCTTTGAACGATGATGTTAAATATACTCTAAATCAACTGCAAAAAATATTAATCAGTAATTAAGCCCAGCAAATACGCAAAACCCGATTGTTTTTATTAAATTTGAAATAAAAAACATGAGTTTCAAACAATCGGTAAAGGAAATTCTAAGCAATCATTTTCAAAGGGATATTGAAATTTTGGGATATAATTCTGTTGGAGGTGGTTCCATTAACCATGCGTTTAAAATTAAAACTGATGAGGGTGAGTATTTTGTTAAAACAAACTCCAAAAACCGATTTCCCCAAATGTTTCAAAAGGAGGCCATGGGTTTGGAAATACTTGCAAAAGCAAACTGTATAGGAGTTCCAAAAATAATCTGTTATGATGATATTGAGGATGATTCGTTTTTAATACTGGATTTTATAGATAGCGCATATAAATCTGATAATTTCTGGGATGATTTCGCTGAAAAATTAGCCTGTTTACACAAAAATTCAAATTCACAGTTTGGTCTCGATCATGATAATTATATCGGGTCGTTGGTACAATACAATGATTTTAAAAACACATGGGCAGAATTTTTTGCTGAACAACGACTGGAAAAACAATTAAAACTGGCTTTCGACAGCTTGTCGATCGACAAATCGGTTTTGCCATACTTCGAAAGATTTTATTTGCGCCTGGATGAAATATTTCCACAGGAAAAACCCTCCCTGGTACATGGGGATTTATGGAGTGGAAACTTTATGACAGGATCGGATGCGAAAGCAGTAATAATTGATCCTGCAGTATATTATGGTCACAGGGAAATGGATTTGGGTATGTCGTTGCTTTTTGGAGGATTTTCCAATCAGTTTTACGAATCTTATAATAGATATTTTCCCCTTGAAAAGGGATGGGAACAGAGAATGGAATATTGCAATTTATACCCTCTGCTTGTGCATGTAAACCTATTCGGAGGAGGCTATGCTTCTTCTGTTAAGTCGATAATTTCTAAGTTTTAGTCATTTAATAATTATTTAATTGTTGAATTTCGGTATTTAAATTCCTAAAAAGAATAAATTTGCACTTTCATAAAAAAGAGTATAGTAAATGGCTAGTATTATAAACTTTTCAGAAGCCGCAACAATAGGTGTTCACTCTATGATTGTTATTGCAAGAGAGGGTAAACCATTGAATGCAATAGAATTATCTAAATTACTAGGAAAGTCAAAACATCATATAGGCAAGGTTTTACAACGACTTGTTAAAATGGGTTATCTAAAATCTCAAAGAGGCCCCACTGGCGGATTTCAACTTAATACTGACCCCAAAGATATTTCTATGTATCAAATTTATGCAGCAATTGAAGGTCCGGTAAGCAATACCGGATGTGGCGATAAACATCATATTTGCTCTTTTAACAAATGCATCCAAAATAATCTGGTAAATAAAATGTCAGTAGAGTTTGTTACATTTATGGAGAAAGAAAAACTACAGGATTATTTATAAAAATATCAATTTCCAGAATCTTTAAAGGCAGAAAGTATGATAAAAATCATAATAACAATGGTTAATATATAACAGTCAGGGTTTAGCCGCTTATAATTCAACCTTTATACTAAATTAAACGCCACATTAACAATTAGTTAAATAGTTTATTATTTAGAATTCATATAAATTTATTTGTATTAAAGAAAGGTGTTTTTATCTATTTAAATATTGATAAATTTGTATTTCAGAAAAACAATACTTAAAATATTAAATAATATTTTGATTTATGAGAAAGATATATTTTTTGACTTTTATAATGAGCATTCTTTTAATTTCGACGGATATGTTTGCTCAAACTTCATCATTAAGTGCTGAATTAAGACCACGATTTGAATTTAGAAATGGGTATAAGCAATTAATGCCTGACGGGAATGATCCTGCTGCTTTTATATCACAGCGAACACGGTTAAACGGATTTTATGCAAATGAGAATTTCCTATTTAAAATCAGTTTACAAGATGTTCGGGTTTGGGGCGACGTTAATCAGTTGAACACTTCAGATGTAAACGGAACAAGTATTCACGAAGCCTGGGGCGAAATTTTATTTAGCAAGGCTTTTTCCATTAAAGTTGGTAGTCAGGAGATAATTTATGATGATCACAGGATTTTTGGCAGTGTAGGATGGGCACAGCAAGCCAGGAGCCATGATGCTGCAATTTTGAAATTAAAACCAAATAGCAAACACGATATTCATTTGGGATTTGCATACAACGCCAAAAAAGAATCGCTTTTTAAAGTTGATTATGTGGGTATGGGCAATTATAAAGCGCTGCAGTTTGCACATTATCATGGTAGTTTTAATAAGTTCGGTATCAGTATAATGGAGTTGTATAACGGGCTCGCATTCGATTCTGATACTTCCACTGCTGTTGCAGAAAAGATAGCGTGGAGTTTAACATTAGGCTCTCGGTTGACTTATAAATCTGATAAAGTAGTTGCCAATATTGCGTATTATTATCAGGGTGGAAAGAATGCTTCCAATAAAGATCTTGCAGCAACATATTTTGCTGCTGATGTTAACTTCAATATTTTTAGTAATTTTATAGTGGGTATAGGTGGAGAATATCTTTCGGGAACTGCCAGCAAGGACAAAGGAAACGGAACAGATAATTCTTTCACTCCATTTTATGGAACAAATCATAAATTCAATGGATGGATGGACTATTTTTATGTAGGAAATCATGGTGGAAATGTTGGATTAACAGATATATATGTACCAATTAAGTTTAATATTAATAAGTGGAGTTTTGCTCTTATACCACATTATTTCATGTCGGCGGCCACTGTTTCAGAAAAACAAACAGACGGCAGCTGGAAAGATTTCAGCAATACTCTTGGAACTGAAATTGATTTCTCCATTACTTATAAATTGAATAAAGAAGTTGCATTACAGGCTGGATACTCACAAATGTTGGCAACAGAAACAATGGAGGTTCTCAAAGGTGGTAATTACAACAATACTAATAATTGGGCATGGGTAATGATAACATTCAAACCCACTTTTTTTGAAAAATAAATACTATGTCAAAAATAATTAACTATATAGTTCCTCCAAAAAACTGGCAGTTAATAGTTACTGTTTTGATTGGATTGATAATCGGACTTTTTTTATACATTTTTTATGTATCAAATGCTGTTTCATATCTGTCCGACAATCCTGAAACCTGTATTAATTGCCATGTCATGAATTCGCAGTATGATAGCTGGAACCACTCTTCACACAGAGAAAGAGCTAACTGTAATGATTGTCATGTACCGCACAATAATGTTTTCAACAAATATTTTTTCAAAGCAAAAGATGGTATGAGGCATGCCACAATGTTTACTCTCCGCCTTGAACCACAGGTAATTCAAATTAAAGAGGCGGGTATTGAGGTTGTACAGGATAATTGTATCAGATGTCATTCCAATCTGATTACTGATCACAGGATGTTGGGGCTTCACAACGACTATAATAATTTCAGAGAGGAAGAACGTAAATGTTGGGAATGTCACAGAGAAGTTCCTCATGGCAGAGTACGTAGTCTTTCTGCAGGTAAGAATTCATTAATCCCTGACGTAAGAAAGCCAATTCCAAATTGGATAAATAATATTGTAAATAAAATTGAAAAATAAAAATACTATCATGAGTAAAGAAAGAAAACCAATAGTTAACTGGATACTGTTTTTAGTAACAGTAGTAGCAGTATTTCTTCTGGGGCTGCTGGCCTCTTCAATTACCGAAAGAAGAGCCGAAGTAACAGCAACTTATAAACAGGAAGTTAAAATCAAAGATTGGGAACCCAGAAATGAAGTATGGGGTAAAAATTTCCCTACAGAATATGATTCTTATCAATTGAATAGTGAATCCAATTTTGCAAGCAAATATAATGGCAATGCCATGATTGATATGCTTGAAGCAGACCCTCGTTTGGTGGTTTTATGGGCAGGATACGGATTCTCTAAAGATTACAATCAGGGTAGAGGCCATACTTATGCTATAGAGGATATAAGGAATACCTTGAGAACAGGAGGCCCGGAAAATGAGAATGAAGGTCCTATGCCTTCAACATGCTGGACATGTAAAAGTCCTGATGTGCCTAGGGTTATGAATGAGCAGGGTGTAAAAGAATTTTATACCGGCAAATGGGCACGCTTAGGTGCCGAAATTGTTAATCCTATTGGTTGTGCCGATTGTCATAATAATGAGACTATGGAACTACAGATTTCTCGTCCTGCTTTGGTAGAGGCCTTCGACAGAATGGGCAGAGATATTAATGATGCTACACATCAGGAAATGAGAAGTCTGGTGTGTGCCCAATGTCATGTTGAATATTATTTTGATAAAAAACGTCCCGGAGCCGAAGGATCAGCATACCTCACTTTCCCATGGGACAATGGTATGAGTGTTGAAAAAATGGAAGAATATTACGACAATAAAAATTTCTCCGACTGGACTCATAAACTTAGCAAGGCGCCTATGCTTAAGGCTCAACACCCTGGATATGAGACTTATTTAACAGGCATTCATGCTGAAAGAGGCGTTTCTTGTGCCGATTGTCATATGCCTTATATGAGTGAAGGAGGTAAAAAATATACCGATCATCATATTCAATCTCCTTTAAATAATATCGAAAATTCCTGTATGGTTTGTCATAAAGAAAAAACCGCTCAATTGTTGAAAGATGTTTATGACAGGCAGGATAAGGTTATTGAAAATCGTGATAAACTTGAAGAATTGATAGTTAGAGCACATGTTGAGGCAAAAACAGCCTGGGATTTAGGTGCTTCCGATAATCAAATGGAGGATATATTGATGGACATTCGTCATGCTCAATGGCGCTGGGATTATGCGGCTGCAAGTCATGGTGCTTCATTCCATTCTCCTGTTGAAATATCGCGTGTAATTTCAAGCGGAATAACTGTTGCACAAGAGGCCAGAATAAAACTTGCCCGATTATTAATTAATTTGGGTTATGAGGGCGAAGTTCCATATCCTGATATAACAACTAAGGCAAAAGCACAGGAATTTATTGGCCTTCCAATGGATAAACTTGAGACGGAGAAAGATCAATTCCTAAAAACTTTGGCTCCAAAATGGGATGCTGAAGCAAAAGACAGAGAATCGAAAATGCCAATAATATATAATAACTAACTACTTAATTAATCAAAAGGCGAACATTTTTGATATGTTTGCCTTTTGATTTTATAGTTTATTATTGATTGATGGGCAGAAAGAGACAAATATGGACAGGCAGTTGGGAATATAAAGAGGGGCTTGTAATTAATTTAAGTCTGTTTACTATTGGTGTCTTCCTTGAATATTTCACCAGTGGTGGCGGTGTGCTATCATTAATGCAATACCCTTTTAACCTGTATTTTCTTGGTGCCTTAATCATCGCATTATTTGTTTTGTGGTTTGCCTTTCGAAATACAGCATTTACACAATGGCTTGGTAGTATTCCCGGAGCAATAAGTGCAATTTCCTTGTTTTTATTCATGGGTTTAATAATGGGATTTACCCTTCAAACACATGAAACTGAACCCACTTTTCTGCATAATATCGGTTTTACGCATATTAGTAGTTCCTGGCCTTATATGTTTTCGATACTGCTTCTATTGCTTTCTCTGGGAATTACCTGTCTCAAAAATCTAATCCCACTAAATCGTAAAAGATTAGGTTTTACAATCAGTCATTTAGGATTATTTATAGTAATTGCTTCTGCAAATTTTGGAGGAACACAATTACAGAGATTGGAAATGAGGTTGCAGGAGGGTCGTATCGTAACTTATGCGACAAATAAATCTGATAATCAAGTTTATAACCTGCCTTTTGCCATAAAACTCAAAGATTTTATTTTAGAGGAATATAATCCGAAACTTACCATAGTAAATAATAATACCGGAGAGCTAATGCATGGAAACGGTAAAAATATTGTTATCATTGATAGTTCTATGGAATGCAGTATGATGGATTATCATATTAAAGTAGAGGAGTATATCGAATCATCGGCAAAAGCCGGAAGTAAATATTATTTTAATAATGAATCTGGTTCTTCTCCTGCTGCCCTTTTAAGTGTAATATTAAATGATACTGCCAAAGTTGTGGGGTGGATTAGTTGTGGTAGTTATAATAAACCATACGAATCATTAAAACTCGACTCTCTCTATTCGTTAGTAATGCTTTTTCCTGAGCCAAAATTGTTTGTTTCTGAAATCCAAATATTTAATCAGTCGGGTGAAATTACAAATGCTAAACTTGAGGTAAATAAACCATTTGAATATGATGATTTTAAAATTTATCAGTTAAATTATGATTCAAATCTTGGAAAATGGTCGGATGTTTCAATAATTGAACTTATTTATGATCCCTGGCTTCCATACGTTTATTTCGGTATTTTATTAATGATATTAGGTGCATTTTATATGTTATGGAGAGGCGCAACAAAAAAGAATGTGTGATATGACTTGGCTAAATTTTCCTTTATATGCTATTATTATAATTTTCCTTTGGACAGTAGGATTACTATTGATGGGATTATTTTCTAATAAAAGAGTATTAGTTAGAACTGCATATTTTTTTATTCTATCAGGAATAATAGTTCTTGGGTATTACATTTTTAATTTATGGATGGTACTGGAACGGCCACCCATGAGAACTCTGGGAGAAACCAGATTGTGGTATTCTTTATTCCTTTCATTTATTGGGTTTGCTTTTTATTTTAGATGGAAATACCTATGGTTTCTTGTATTCAGTATTCTTTTTGCAATCATGTTTTTGTTTTTGAATATTATTTACCCTGAAAATTTCAATAAAACACTAATGCCGGCCCTATTAAGTCCTTGGTTTGTACCCCATGTAATTGTGTATATATTTGCTTACGCTACATTGGGCGCTTCTAGTTTAGTCGCATTGAAATTATTATTGCATAATAATAATCAAAAGGAATTAAAAGAACCTGAAGACCTGGCTGATAATCTGGTTTATATAGGATTCGCTTTTTTAACATTAGGTCTGTTGTTTGGTGCACTTTGGGCAAAGGAAGCCTGGGGACACTATTGGACATGGGACCCCAAAGAAACATGGGCGTTTCTTACCTGGTCGGTTTATCTGATATATATTCATCTTAGGAGCAAAAATAAAATCAGTAAAAAAACCTCTCATTGGATATTGCTGATTGCTTTTATTGTCCTTTTAGTTTGCTGGTTTGGAGTAAATTACCTTCCGTCTGCTTCAAATAGTGTCCATACTTATTCCTCTTAAATGTATTATTGGTTTTCAATTAAAACAAAATGTTATTTTTGGGAATGATTTCTGAAGATACTTTTAACTATTTACTATATGCCTGGATAGCCCTTGCATTTATAGTTTTCCCCATATTATTAAGAATTACAGCTCCTTACGGCAGGCACACTACCAATACATGGGGGCCTACAATTAACAACCGTCTGGGTTGGGTTTTGATGGAACTTCCCGTTATAGTTGTGTTTTCTTACTTTTTATTCAGAAATGATAATAACTTATCTTATCCTGTTTTGGTGTTTTATGCTTTGTTTATGCTGCATTATTTCAACCGGGTATTTATCTTCCCTTTCAGGATAAAAACAAATGGAAAACAAATTCCCATAAGTATAATTGTACTGGCATTATTTTTTAATATTTCCAATGGGTTTTTCAATGGATATTGGTTGTCGGAAAATAGTCAGTTATACGATAATTCATGGTTTTACGATCCGAGATTTATTATTGGAATAATATTGTTTTTCACCGGAATGGCAATAAATATAAAGGCGGATAACAAACTTTTTTCTCTCCGCAAAGGAGGAAAGAAAGGATATTTTATACCAAGGGGATGGCTTTTCAAATATATTTCTTCTCCTAACTTATTTGGTGAAATAATTGAATGGACAGGATGGGCAATTTTATGTTGGTGCTTGCCTTCATTTTCTTTTGCCCTATGGACTTTTGCAAATCTTGTTCCCCGTGCCATCGATCATCATCGATGGTATAAGCGCCGTTTCGATGATTATCCTGCCAATCGTAAGGCTGTATTCCCCTATTTAGTATAGAATTTCAAATGCTTTATCGGGGAAGAAGTATATTATTAATTTTGCTCCATAAAATTTTAAATAATCTTTGATGCCGGGAACAATACTTTCCACCATAAATACTCCTGACGACCTTAAGTTATTAAGTCAGGAAGAACTCTTGCTACTTGCGCAGGAGTTGAGGTCGTTTATACTGGATATTATTTCTGTACATCCCGGGCATTTGGGCTCGAGTTTGGGAGTTGTGGAGTTAACAATTGCTTTGCACTATGTGTTTAACACTCCTTACGATAAGCTTATCTGGGATGTGGGCCATCAGGCTTACGGGCATAAAATTCTTACCGGCAGGAGAGATATTTTTCATACCAACAGAACACTGGGAGGGATTAGTGGATTCCCTAAAATGACAGAGAGTGAGTATGATGCTTTCGGTACCGGACATTCTTCCACTTCAATTTCTGCTGCTTTAGGAATGGCAATAGCTTGTCAGCGAAGAGGCGATGATAAACGACAACATATAGCAGTTATTGGGGATGGTGCCATGACAGGTGGTATGGCTTTGGAAGCTCTTAATAATGCCGGTGTTTCCAATTCAAATATAATTGTTATTCTCAACGATAATGGTATTTCCATCGACAAAAGTGTTGGAGCGCTCAGCAATTACCTACTTAATATCAGCATCTCTCCGGGATATAATAAACTCAAAAATAAAATCTGGAATACCCTTGGCAAAGCAGGAAAAAAATTAGGTCCAAACTCTCAAAAACTCATCCAAAATATTGAAGGAGCGATAAAAATAAGTTTGCTCAAAGGAAGTAATCTTTTCGAGGCTATGAATTTCAGATATTTTGGTCCTGTTGATGGTCATGATATCGACAAACTCGTAAAGGTATTATCGGATTTGAAAAATATTAAAGGCCCGAAACTTCTTCATGTTATTACTAAAAAAGGTAAGGGCTTTGAGAAGGCAGAGAAGGAACAGACAGTTTACCATGCACCGGGAAAATTTAATCGTGAAACAGGTGAAATTCAGCCGGTCACCGGTGAAAATACCATTCCCACATATCAATATGTTTTTGGAGAAACAATAGTTGAACTAGCCGAAAAAAATGACAATTTAATTGCCATAACCCCTGCAATGCCTACCGGATCGGCTCTCATAAAAATGATGAATAAATTTCCCGACAGGGTATTCGATGTGGGAATTTCAGAACAGCATGCAGTTACTTTTGCAGCAGGTTTGGCAAGCGATGGCATAAAACCATTCTGCACAATTTATTCAACATTCCTTCAAAGGGCTTACGATCAGTTGATACATGATGTTGCAATACAAAATTTAAATGTTGTTTTCTGTATCGACAGGGCCGGCCTGGTGGGCGGTGATGGGGCAACACATCATGGGGTTTTCGATTTGGCATACTTAAATCTGGTGCCGAATATGGTTGTTGCAGCACCGCTTAATGAGCAGGAGCTGAGGAAATTGCTATATACTGCCACTCTATATACGAAGGGACCGATTGCCATAAGATATCCCAGGGGAGAAGCCATAAACAGTAATTGGAATTGTGATATGGAAGAAATAGAAATTGGCAAAGGTGAACAAATTCGTGAGGGTAAAGATATTGCCGTTCTGTGCATTGGCCATGCCGGAAATTATGCTCTGCAGGCAGCAGAAATTCTGGAAAAGGATAATATCCGGCCTGCAATTTTTAATATGCGCTTCCTTAAACCTCTCGACGAAAAATTACTTCATAATATTTTTAAAAATTATCAACAAATTATTTGTGTAGAAGATGGTACTATTAATGGTGGATTTGGTTCAGCGGTGATTAATTTTGCTCAGGAAAACAATTATAAAAATTATATAAAAAAACTCGGTGTCCCCGATAATTTTGTGGAACATGGAAGCAAAATCAAACTGGTGGAAATCTGTGGTTTTGATGCAAATGGGATAGCAAAAAATTGTATTTTTGCCAGTTCTCTAAACAATTAAATACATAATCGTAGCATGTACGAATTTATTAGCGGAAAGATAGTTTCTTTAAACCCCACTTCTGTTGTGGTAGAAAACAGCGGAATAGGTTACTTTATCAATATTTCTCTTAACACCTATTCTAAAATTAAAGATATTCCTACCACAAAACTTTTTATTTATTTTCATGTTAGAGAAGATGCCCAGATTTTATACGGTTTTGCCGATGAAAATGAAAGAGAAATATTCGTTTTATTACTTTCGGTATCAGGTGTAGGGGCTAATACAGCCCGCCTGATTTTATCGTCGCTTACAACTGCTGAAGTTTTCGATGCCGTTACCGGTGGTCATGCCTCAGTATTACAAGGAGTTAAAGGAATTGGAGCAAAAACCGCTCAAAGAATTGTAATCGATCTGAAAGATAAAATGTTAAAAGCCACAATTGATATAGAAAAAGTTGATGTTTCTCACAATACTATAAAGGAGGAGGCGTTATCTGGGTTACTGATTCTTGGGTTTAATAGAAATGCAGCTGAAAAAGCGATTAGCAGGATTTTAAAAACAAAGCAAATTGGAAGCGTTGAAGAGTTGATAAAAGAAACGTTAAAGACATTATAATAATTGACAGCTATTAATATTGATTTTTAAGTTTGGGAAATAATATCTTTATCATAAAAAGAAAATATGTATTAATTTTATTGCTTGTGGCGATGAGCATTGGCTTTAATAGTCGACTACTCGCTCAAGTGGTAAATGATACAACCAGGGCTGACAGCACCGGTGTTGACTTGATATTTCCCTTTAGCGACCGTAGTGGTAACCCATATCTCGATAAAGATCAAAGCCCTCTTTTTTTAAACGAGCCTTCTAATGTAAAAAGAGAAATTATTTATAATCCTGTTACAAATACTTACGAATTTCAAAGTACTATAGGCGACTTTACTTATCGCACACCAACAGTGATGAGTTTCGAGGATTTTCAGAAATATCAAAATGAATCCTCTGTATCCGATTACTGGAAAGAAAGAGTAAAAACTACCGGTGAGTCGGAAGGATCACGATTAATCCCGAAAATTTATGTGGGAGGAGAGGTTTTTGATAAGATATTTGGTAGTAATACCATCGACATCAGGCCTCAGGGTTCTGCAGAAGTTAGTTTTGGTGTTGCAAGCAACAGAAGAGACGATCCATCGCTGGATGTTAGGCAACGAAGGACAACAAACTTCGATTTTAATGAGAAAATCCAAATGAACGTTATCGCCAAAATTGGTGATAAAATAGAGTTCAAAGCAAACTATAATACCGAGTCTTCCTTCGATTTTGAAAACACTCTTAAACTTAAATATGAAGGAAAAGAGGATGAGATAATTAAATTAATTGAAGCCGGTAATGTTAGTTTACCGCTCAACTCAACATTAATAACAGGTAGTCAGAGTTTGTTTGGTGTGAAAACAGAATTGCAATTTGGGAAAACCCGTGTTACTGCAGTCTTTTCGCAACAACAAAGTGAAACTCAAAACATTACCGTACAGGGAGGAGCCCAGCAGAATGAGTTTCAGCTAACAGCCCTCGATTATGAAGCCAATAAGCACTTCTTCCTCTCTCAGGCTTTCAGAGATAATTACGAACAAGCAATAGCAAGTTTACCGGTAATTACTTCCGATATAAATATCACAAAAGTTGAGGTTTGGGTAACAAATATTGGTGCTGCTACTCAGGAAAACAGAAATATTATTGCATTTACCGACCTTGGTGAAGGCGAGAAGCAAAAGATATTTAATCAGTATATAAACCCACGTCCTAATGGAAATATTCCTTCAAATAAGTCGAACGATCTGCTTGCACGATTGGATACGGCAAGGGTAAGAAATATAAATGAAGTTACAAATTATCTTACCGGTGACCCTCTTGGTTTGGGGAAAAATAACTACTTCGTTCCGGGTGAAGATTTTGTAAAGCTTGAAAATGCCAGAAAACTTAAGGAATCGGAATATACCATAAACAGTAAGTTAGGTTTTATATCGCTAAACACTTCCATTAGCCCCGATCAGGTTTTGGCCGTTGCTGTTCAATATCAGATTATTGGTAAAGATGGTGTTTATCAAATTGGAGAATTTTCCGATCAGGGAGTGGCTGCTCCTAAAAGTTTGGTTGTGAAGTTACTTAAAAGTAACAGCCTGAACGTTAAAATGCCAATGTGGGATTTGATGATGAAAAACGTTTATGCAATAGGCGCTTATCAGGTTCAAAAGCAAAATTTTATTTTTAATATACTTTATTCAGGTGATAATCAGGGAGTCCCAACCGGATATTTTATGGAGGGTAATGATGAAGTAAGGGGAGTTCCTTTGATTCATGTTTTTGATGTGGATAATCTGGATAATCAGTTAAACCCTGTTCCGGGTGGTGATGGTGTGTTCGACTTTATTGATGGGGCTGCAACAACTGGAGGTACATTTCAGTCGAATAATGGGCGATTGTTTTTTACTCATCTGGAACCTTTTGGTTCGTATTTGAGAGATTCGGTATTTAAAGATAATCCCGAACTGGCCGATCGGTATGCCTACGACTCTCTGTATACCATGACCAAGACAGCGGCAGAGCAATATCCCGATAAAAATAAATTTATCCTTGAGGGATATTATAGTTCCTCTTCAGGTTCCGATATCAGTTTGAATGCCCTGAATGTTCCGCAAGGCTCGGTAAAAGTTACTGCCGGAGGATCTCCACTTACCGAAAATGTTGATTATACCGTTGACTATACTTTGGGTAGAGTTAAAATTATTAACGAAGGAGTGCTAAATTCAGGAGTGCCAATTAATGTGTCTCTCGAAAGTAATTCCATGTTCAACGTTCAGCAAAAACGTATGATGGGAATACATGTGGATAATGAGGTAAATAAGGATTTTCGTATTGGTGGTACTCTGATGAATTTACATGAAAGACCTCTTACCCAAAAAGTTAATTATGGCGATGACCCCATTTCCAATACCATTTGGGGACTGGATTTTAGTTATGGTGTAGAATCCAGATGGCTTACAAATTTAGTTAATAAACTGCCCGGAATTTCCAGTAATCAGATTTCAAAAATTAATGTCGACGGAGAGTTTGCTCAGTTTATTCCGGGACACTCAAAGGCAGTTGGAAAAACCGGAACATCTTATATTGATGATTTTGAAGGAGCCAAATCTTCCATCGACCTGAAACATATAGGTTCTTGGTTTTTGGCAAGTACACCACAGGGACAAACAACGGATTTATTCCCTGAGGCAAGACCAAATACAGGTCTGCAATATGGTATGAACCGTGCAAAATTCGCATGGTATATTATCGATCCATTATTTTATGATGCGAGTGGTAGTTTAAGACCTTCGAATATTGA
>PKTA01000006.1 GCA_002869365.1 Marinilabiliales bacterium
GCAGGAGCACTAAAAAACAAAGAAATAGTAGTTCCGGGCTTAACCGTTGGAATTGTTGGTTATGCAATAGGAAATTATCTTGGATTTGTAATTGCGAATTTTCTTATGGGATTGTAGATGGTTGAATAGTCGAATAGTCAAATGGTCGAAAAAAGGTTATTTAGTTATAAGAATAACAATAATATAATTAACTTATTTTCAATGAAGCCCGACAATCAGACTCTTAGACTATTTGACTATTCGACCATATGTCTAAAACAAAAAGTTAAGCCCTATATAAAGTCCTGATTTCCCATCCTTTTCACTAAGAGCCCTTCCATAATCAACTGCTATAATAAAGTTTTGATTCATTGCAATATGTAGTCCTCCACCATAACCACTGTGGAAACTCTCTGATCCTAAATCGAAAAAATCACTTTCGCTATTGCTATAATTCACATTACTTAAATCTACATCATCCAAGTTAAAATCAATATACTGTATTGCGCGACCGGTATCAAAGAAACCGCTCAAAGCCATATAAAAGTTTTGATTTATAAATTGGAATTTCCAGAACTTCCAACGCAACTCAAAATTTCCGTATGCAATACCATCGCCAATAATTCTGTTACGCTCAATACCTCTAATGGTTTTTCCGCCACCAAGACCTTCATTATAAGCACCTTTCATACCAATGTAATACATAAGTCCCTGTGCATAATAAGGTGTATGACCTGCTACATTCACTTGAACACCAAGTCGGTAGGCGAACGAAAGCCTGTCTTTTACCAAAGTAAAATACTGTCGGTGTGTAAGGGCAAATTTCATAAAACCCTTATCCATAGTGGAAGTAAATTTTGGAGCAGTAACCAATATTGCTTCTGTCCATATACCTTTGGTAGGAAGTGCCTCATTATCACGACTATCGTATACAAGCCCCAATTTAAAAATTGTAAATGAACCTCCGTCTTTTTCGTTAGCCGGAATAATTTTCCAGTTGTTGTAAAGGTCAAAAAGTCCGGGTGTATCCGGCAAACTGTCTCCTACGCCTTTATCTTTATTTAAAAGGTCGAGGTCTACGGCACTCATTTGTACATTATAAAAATCTGCTCCCACCAGCCATCTAAATTTTTCACTAGTAATATTTCCCTGAAAATCCAGTTTGGCTCTGAAGAACTTTCTGTCGGTACGATAAAAAACTCTCGACACATAATTGTTAGGGTCGCTATCATCTTCCCATGAGGGGTTGTAAACTGCCTCATAACCATTAAATCCAAAAAATTTAAATGCCCTATCGGGAAGATAACTCAGGTCGAAAGAAGTACGTATGCCTTTTATCAACTTATCAGAATCGTAGTAAAACCTAAAAATTCCACTCCCTTTTAAAAACCAGGAACCTTCCACATAAATTGAGTGATCGTAACGAGGATAGCGTGTACCATCGCCATAATGATATAAATTTACCAAGGCTCCCAGTTGCAACCCTAAATCCGAATCGAAGGAAACTACAGGCAGGCCTCCAATATTCCACCCTTTTTTGATTTTTTCTGTTTTATCCTTCTTATCTTTTTCGTCATCGTCAGGATTATTCGCTGCATTCAAAATAACTGTGAATCCTAAGAGGAAAGCAATCAGTATAAAAACTTTGGTAAATAATTTATTCATATTGTTAGTTTTTGGTGTACAAACGAAGAAATAAATTTAAAATCACTGTTAAACCTGGCTTATGCAGTAGGAAGCAAGGAACGCGCTGAACTATTGCATTAGCAAGGGTAATCCCGACTTAGAGTTTCACCATTTTGGTTTTTACAAAATTTATGAAAGTCTTTGTCGATATGTTTAGAACAATTTTTTTGTTCTATTGCATATTTAGGGTTAAAATTAAACAAAAAAACGAGAAATCAATTTTTTATAAAAGTCCCGCTATTTAATATTTTGTTTTTCTCTTTTAGAGTATATGTATAAACTCCTGGTGTTAGATTGTTTACATTAAATCTAACTGAGTTGTTTTCAAAAGTTTTTTCACCCAGTTTCTGTCCAATATTATTGTAAATAGTAATCATCCCATTACTAATGTTAGTTTCCGACTCAAAAGTAATATTGCTAACTGCGGGATTGGGATATGCATTCAATTGCGTTTTTGGTTTCCACAAATCTATTATTCCGGTATTTGTATAAATACTCAAACTATCCACCAATAATACCGAGCCTTCTTGCGCTCCAATTGCAAGTGATGAAGCAATAATTACATTAAAACTATCAGGAACAGCATTGGAAATATTGGTCATATAAACTGTAAATTGCGACCAGGTATCAGTATTATCAAGAAATCCGTAACCATATCCAATGGTATCATAGCCAGTTTCCGGAGTATTTTTAAAATTATACATTAAAATACTTGCCTGGTCTCCGCCAACTCCCTGATATTTATACCATCCCGTGAGTTTGAAAATATTTTCCTGAAGGAAAAATCCTCCTGATACACTGTATGAAGAATCAAAAATATTTATGTTGATATCTGCAAGAGTCATTACACCCGGAAGATTAATATCCATAACATTCATGGTTTCCAGTCTGGCTGCCTGTGATCCTGTAAAAGCATCGTTACTCGGGCTTACCGTCACCGATCCAAGTAAACTAGTATAAGGATTAGGAGTATTCCAGTTTGAGGGTTCTTCATAAATGAAAAAGTTGTTCCATTCTTCAAAATCATAATTTGGTAATGTTTGAGAGAATAGGCTGATACTCATTAGTGAAAATGCGATAATAATTATTTTTTTCATTTTTTTAAGTTTTACTATTTGCCATTAATTCTAATTTCGTTTCCCGTTAGCTAATTTAATATTTATTCGATGTATTTTTTTAATTAACGGAAAAAAGAAAGGATTGGAAGGAAATTTATATTTTAGTCGTCAGGTTTTTTAATAATTTATTAATCCAATAATAAACGCATATCAAGATCTCCGGAGGTGATAAGCAATCTTTTATGAAGCGAATTTTAAGTTTAATTTTTATAATCTTTATTTCAACGAACCTCTTTTCTCAGAAGATAAACGATAGTTTGTTAATTTTCCATGCAAGAATTGTTTCTTCCGATAGTTCACAGCCTCTGCATAATGCTCATATTATAAGTAAATTTAACAGATGGGGAACAATTAGCAATGATAATGGGGAGTTTAAAATGCTTGTTAGCAATGGCGATTCATTATTAATAAGTTCCATTGGTTACAGACCCAAGGTATTGCGAATCGACTCTTCAAAGGTATCATTCGATGAAGCTTACGAAATTATTATGCATAAGGATACTGTTTTAATAAATGAAATTGTAATACATGCCTTTTGGGATTATCGTACTTTTAAACAGTTGATAGTAAATATGGAACCATTAAATCTGGATAATTTTTATCCTGACTGGGAAGGAACAGAACTTCTTTATAGAGATCCTACTCCACTTACTTTTAAAGGCCCCATCCAGGCACTTTATGATGTGTTTAACCAAAGTGCTAAACTAAGACGCCAATTGATAAAAAATCGAAGAGAATATAATAAGTTAATGATGCAGATGGGTAGGCCAAACGATACTATTCCGGCATATCCTGAACATATAATCGATGGCAATTAAATATTTGCATATGCTAGTGTTGCTATGCATATTGAAATTCCTTTTACTTTAGATAAATTATTAGCACAGGCTTCAAGAGTAGCACCTGTTGTTAACACATCATCCACAAGCAGTACTCTTTTTCCTTCCAACTGATTATTATCGGAAATTTCAAAAATATCTTTCACATTCTTCCATCTGTCGTAACGCGATTTTTTTGTTTGTGTGGATGAGTGAATTTTACGCTTCAAATCCAGATTAATGTCAATTTGCATGCTATCACTGAGTCCTTTAGCAATCATAAAACTCTGATTATAGCCTCTTTTTGAAAGTTTTTTAGGATGCAGTGGAACAGGCACTATAAAATCGATATTTTGATATAAAGGACTTTTTATAAGGTCTTCACCAAAAAGATTCCCAAGTTTTATTCCCACCTCTTTCTGACTGCGATATTTTAAATTGTGCATAAGGCTTTGAACTCTTCCCTGCTTGCTAAAAAACAAAAATGATGTTGCTGCTTCAATATTTATCCTACCCCAAAATACTCTGGAAATGGGATTGTCTTCGTGGAAATGAAAACCCGTTTTAGGTAATCGTAGCAGGCATTTAATACAAATTATTTCTTCCTGCGATTTCAGTGCATTACCACACGACATACAGATTTTAGGATAAAATAAATCAAATAGATAATTTAGTTTGCTTATTTTAAACATGTGGGCTTATTTTTTTACTAAAGTATAAAAATATTTTTGATAAACCCATGATGTTGTTGACAGGAAAACTTAATTGGAAGTCAAACTTTAGGTTTATGCAATAATGTTTAAACTGTAGAATTTTCTTTATTTTCCTTCTTTTCGGGGAAAAGCAGACTAAATAAAACAGCCATTGAAAAAGCCAGCAAATAACTTGCAAGTCTTTCCGAAACACCGGTAACATCAACTAACCACGTTTTCCAGATTACAGTTGACAGTGTTCCTGTAACAAGGCTTGCATATGCCCCGGCTCTTGAAAAACCTTTCCATAAAACCAACAACACAATAGCCGGTCCGAAAGAAGCACCAATACCGCTCCATGCATAAGAAACAAGTCCGTAAACTGTTTCCTTCATGCTAATTGCCAATATAAACCCAACTACACCAACAGCCAATGTGAGTAATCTGTTCATCAACAGTAGTTTTTTTTCTTTTGTTTTTTTCTTGCTAAGCTGTAAGTAAAGGTCTTCTGTTATTGATGATGATACAACCATTAATTGTGATGAAGCAGTGGACATCATTGCTGAAACGGCTCCTGAAAGTAATATACCTGCAAGAATGGGATTTAGCAATGTCATTACCATTACAGGTAATATTTTTTCAGAATCTTTGGCTACAATTTCTGCATTTGCGCCTAAGGCTCCTGCCTGAACCAATTTATATCCAATAAAACCAATCAGAAATGCACCTATATAAGCCATTAGTGTCCAGCCAATTGCTACCCAACGGCTTTGGAGAGCTTCTTTTTTGTTTCTCATAGCCATCATTCTGGTTAATAATTGGGGTTGTCCTGTATATCCAAAAGCCCAACTTAAACCGTTTAATATCAAAAGTCCTCCGGTAATATTGTTTGCAGATGAAAGGTTGTGAGGAACTGTATATTGTGCTTGCAATACAGTTTCTGCAAAATCAATATTATAACTTGCGGCAATAAATAATGCAACTATGGGCAGAACAACGCAAGTTACCACCATAAGCACAGCCTGAAAAGCATCGGTGGCTACAACAGTAATAAACCCACCTAACATTGTATAAATTGTAACTAAAGCTGAACCAATGACCATACCCCAGAAAGGATCAATTTTGAAAGTATCATTGAATATTTTTCCCGAACCACTAAATTGAGCAGCAATGTAAAGTATGAAAAAGAAGATAATTATTATGGAGGATAACAGACTGAAATTTCTGCTTGTTCCTTTAAAGGTTCTTGAAAACAGTGCAGGAACTGTCAAAGCATTGGTCTCGGCGGTGATTCGTTGAAGAGGTTCAGCAAGGAACAGCCAAAGAAAAAAGATACCTGATACACAACCTATTGCAACCCAAATGGCAGCCATTCCCTCAGAATATGCAAGTCCCGTTAAACCCAATAATAACCATGCCGATTCTCCGGTAGCTCTTTCTGACAATGCTAAAGAAATTCCCGAAATCTTTTTCCCACCTAAAACAAAGTCGCTGTTTGTTTTTGATCGTCTGGCAGAATAAATAACAATTCCAATAATTATTACGATGTAGATGATAAATACTGTAATCATATACCGATTTTTTTGAAAGGCTTAAAATTACAAAAAATACGATAGTTGAAGAGTCAGATAGTCAGATAGTCAGATAGTCGAATGGTCAAAGAGATGAGTTAAGTAGTAACTTATCGTAATTTTTAGTAATTTGTTGTGTTATAAGAAACTCTGTCTGCAATTAATTACTACCAATAACAACCAAGTGAAAATAAAACGAAGGACCATAACATTTTGGATAAATCTGTAATATACCCTTAGGCAATCTGATTGAGGATTTGAAAGTATGAAATTCAGATATTCAGTAAAGTCAAATCAAGTTGTTGAAGTATTTAAATCACTTCATTGTGTTGTCCTAAAAAAAGTAACAGCAACTGAAATTGGGATCTCAGCTGCTGTTGAAACAAACACACTATGAAAATTTTTATTATCAGTTTTTATTTGATGTTCTATTAACTGATATTTATTTTTTTTCCAATCTTGTCTTTTTAAATGATTGGTAAATTAATTTATTAATTACAATGCAAATGTATATGCTAAAAACAGTTTTGTAAAGTAAAAAATAGAATTTATCATTTAATTAACACATTTGTTAACAAACAGTTAAATACCAATCTGTTAATATAATTGTTTTTCAAAATTGAATGTTATCTTTGAACTTGAAATAATATTACAACTTTGCTTAAAATAAAGAATCTTTCAATAAGTTTTAAGAGTAATAATGAAACTGTAAATGCCGTTAAATCAGTTTCATTTGATATAGCCCGTGGAGAAACACTTGGTATAGTAGGGGAGTCGGGATCCGGAAAATCGGTTACCGCACTTGCCATAATGCGATTATTATCACCGCAGGCTATAATAAATAGCGGAAGTATCGATTTTGACGAAAAAAATATTTTAGAATTATCTTCAAAAGAAATTAGGAGAATAAGAACAAATAAAATATCCATGATATTTCAGGAACCGATGACCTCTCTAAATCCTGTTATGCGATGTGGTAAGCAAGTTGCAGAAGTTTTTCAAAATTCCGGTTTGTCGAAATCAGAAATTAAAAATAAAGTAATTGATTTATTTGATAAGGTAAAATTACCGCGGCCTGAAAAGATTTATACATCTTATCCCCATCAAATTTCCGGCGGTCAGAAACAAAGGGTAATGATAGCTATGGCTATTGCCAACAAACCTGACTTATTAATTGCCGACGAGCCAACCACAGCGCTTGATGTGAGAGTTCAAAAGGATTTAATTTTACTTCTCAAACAATTGAAAACAGAATTTGGAATGAGTTTACTATTCATTAGTCACGACCTGGGCTTGGTTTCTGAAATAGTGAGTAATGTATTGGTAATGTATAAAGGAGAAGTTGTTGAGAGAGGAGCAATAAAAGATGTTTTTAAGCATCCTCAACATAATTATACAAAAGGTCTTTTGGCCTGCAGACCTCCGGTTAATGAAAGACCTCTCCGACTCAAAACCATTGATGAGTTTATTGAAAATAATAGTCAGGTTCAACCTGAATCAACCGAGATACAACATATAGAAATTGATTATAATAAGCCTGTTTTAAATGTGGAAAATCTCAATAAGAGGTTTGTAAGCGAAAAAAATTACAGAGGCACAGCAACATCATTTGTAAATGCTGTGGATAATGTAAGTTTTGAGGTTTTTAAAGGGGAAACCCTGGGGCTGGTAGGAGAATCAGGATGCGGAAAAACCACATTAAGCAGAAGTATTTTAAGATTAATTGATGTGGAATCGGGAAAAATTTATTTCGACGAAAAAAACATCTTAGACATAAAAAAAGGGGGCTTAAAAGAGTTTCGTAAAAATTTGAATATTGTTTTCCAGGATCCTTATTCTTCCTTGAACCCAAGAATAAGTGTTGGAAAAGCCATTGCAGAACCCTTAAAAGTTTTTAATCTTGAAACCACATCGCTGAAAAGGAAAAACAGGGTGTTTGATTTATTAAAAAAAGTTGGCTTAGATGAGGATGCTTATTATAAATATCCACATGAATTTTCAGGTGGTCAGAGGCAAAGAATTGTCATCGCCCGAGCTTTAGCCCTAAATCCGCGTTTTCTTATTTGCGACGAAGCCGTTTCTGCGCTTGATGTATCAGTACAGGCAAAAGTGCTGAATTTGCTCAATGATTTAAAACGGGAGTTCGGCTTTACTTATATATTTATTTCCCACGACCTAAATGTTGTTAAGTATATGTCCGACAGGATAATGGTAATGAAGGAGGGCAAAATTGTGGAAATAGGTCCTGCCGATGAGATATATAATTCACCCAAACAAGAGTATACAAAACAACTTATTGAAGCTATACCGGTTTAGGAGTAAAAGTCTCATAGTCCAATTGTCGAATAGTCGAATAGTCGGATAGTCTAATAGTCCGGATAGTTCGGATAGTTGCTACACAAATTATCTTGCTAAATGGATATAACAACGAAGAACCAAAACATTTTAGTTAATCCTGTAATGGACTTTTTTGACAATTTGACTATGTGACTCTTCTACTCTAAAAAAAAAGCCCCTTCACCATAAAATGAAGAGGCTCTATCTCCGATAACTCGGGATTTTATCTTACTTATTCTTTTGCTCCACCTAAAGAGATGTCAAGACCTAATGACAATCCGTAAGTGTATTTATCATATGTTTCGTTATAATTTATACCTGAATTGCTTTTGGCAACAGTTTGATCAGTATAAACAGTATAGTAACCACCAGCCTGAAGAGTAAAAGTTTTGCTAATATTCCATGCAAAACCATAACCAAAAGTATTAGTTGTTAAACTATAACTAAGATCACTTTGATAGTTCTCGTTAACTCCGGTATTTGCTAATAGGTATCCACCACTTAACATAAATTTTGGTGAAACAGCCCACTCTAGACCTAAAGCATACTCGGTAAAATTCTTATCAATAAGTTCGTTACCATTGTCATCTTTGGCCCATCCGGCACCTTTATCAAAATAATTATGGTATCCAACTTGTAAGGTTATAGGCTCAATAAATTGCCATCTTGCTCCTATGGAAAGGAATGCAGGAATATCAGCATTTATTGTAGCTCCATCAGGGAACATAGTAATATCTGATCCATCAGCAGGATTTATACCAGTAATGAAATCTTTGGCAGTTTTATTTGTAAGGTCCATTTTTGTTTTGAACTCATACTTTACTCCAAAGTTAAGTTTATCTTCCATGAAAGAGAAATTAGCACCTAAAATAGGAGTAATACCACTTCCTGTTTGCTCAACATCAGCTTCTTGATCTTGCATTAAATAAGCACCTGCTTGTAGTTGACCTGCCTGAGCAGTAAGTTGTGCGGCAGCACCATAAAAAGTTTGCTGACTTACTCCTAAGCTCATATTACCAGCCTGACCAGCAGGTACTCCAAATTGTACCAGTCCACCGATCATCATTGCAGCTTGTTCAGCAGTTAAAAATCCATTTGATACAGCTTCATTAATAGTAAAACCGCCTAATCCATTGTCAATTAAAGGTTGCATCATATCACCAGCACCCTGTGCAGTTGCAGCACCCTGTACGGCTTGATTTGCAACACCATTCATAAAGTCATCGGCGCGAACTGAACCATTGGCAGTATTGAATTTTATATCCTTTAAATGACCCTTATAAGTATTTTTGGCCATATTGTATCTTGCTCCTGCAAATACAGAAATATTATCTGTAATGGCATAACTAACGCCCAATTGAAGTCCCCAATAAACTGAAGTTCCTTCGAATTGCATATCTGCAGAATAACCTGATACTCCCATTTGAGCAAATCCTGCTGCTGCTCCTGCAATAGGAACTTCCATTGATGGAAGACCACGGTCGAAAGTGGCACCACCTCCACCACCTACAGGATTGAAGCCTAATGATACAGCAATTTTACCTTTTTTCCATGCCATATAAACAGAAGGGAAAATAGGTGCAAAAACATCTCCCTCATAAGTAGCATTATTCAAATATGGAAATGATGAGATAATGGTTTGCTTTTGTACAATTGTTTGACTGCTAATGGAAATGTGAAATCCGTCCTTAAGTTTTACCAATGCGGCCGGGTTGTAGTAAACTGCATCTATTCCTATTGATGCATCTCTGGCAAGCATTCGAGTCCATGCTGTGCTTTGATTAGAATTTGTAACCAGTCCACCGGCGTATATCATATTGCCGGCTGCAACTATTCCAATTAATAAAAGTAAAATTCTTCTCATAATGTTTAGATTATTGATTTAAAAGAGTGCAATATAGTACTTATCTAAATATAAACATACGTAAATTGATGTTTTTCCTTCAAAATTGATGTTTTTCAGTCATATAATAAGGCTATTTATTCAATTTTTATTGCTTATTAGCAACTATAATTAACATAATTAAAGACTTATAAACGCTTCATTGCTTGTTAATAAGCTATCTTTGTAATTAATATGAAAAAGAATAATTTAAAACAAAAACCGAAAAGCGCCCTCATTGGAATGGTGATAGGTGTTTTTGCTGATAACCCATTTAAAAACTTCAATTATAAACAAGTTGCACATCGTTTGGGGATCAGTGATAAACCAGGAAAAGACTTGATAATGAAGATCGTAGGTGATCTTGAAGTATCAGAAGACATAATTCGGGTTAAACCCGGAAAATATATCATTAACCCTAAAAAACTTCGCCAACTGGCAAATAAAAAACAAACTATAACTGGTCGCGTCGACTTGAAGAAAACCGGAAAAGCATACGTAATTTCTGATGAAGGTGGAGATGATGTGTTTATTTCTGCTAACAATACTGGTCATGCACTGCATGGCGACTTGGTAAAAGTGCTTATGTTTCCCAAAAGAAAGTCACATAAAAACGAAGGCCAGATAGTTGAGATTGTAGAGCGTAAAAAGAAAACTTTTGTGGGTATTTTGGAACTCGATAAAAACTATGGTTTTGTTATTCCTGACAGCCAGAATATGCCGCATGATATTTTTATTCCAAAGGAGAAAATTAACGGAGCTAAAAACGGACAAAAAGTAATAGCCACACTTGGCGATTGGCCGGAACATGCAAATAATCCTTTTGGAGAAATTACCGATATTCTCGGTTACCCCGGAGATAATGACGTGGAAATGAATTCGATACTAGCAGAATACAATTTCCCATTGTCGTTTCCAAAAGCAGTAGAAAGAGAAGCCGATAAAATTGATAAGGACATCCCTGCTTCCGAAATTAAGAAAAGAAGAGATTTTAGAAATACGTTTACATTAACTATCGACCCTTGGGATGCTAAGGATTTTGACGATGCTATTTCAATTAAAAAACTCGACGACGGTAATCATGAAATAGGTGTTCACATTGCAGATGTTTCGCATTATGTGAAACCGGGAACTGCTCTCGAAAACGAAGCATATAACAGGGCTACATCAATTTATTTGGTCGACAGAGTTATTCCAATGTTACCGGAAAAACTATCTAATATGGTTTGCTCCCTTCGTCCTAATGAGGAAAAACTTACATTTTCAGTAGTTTTTAAAATGAATGATAAGGCCGAAGTTCTGGATCAGTGGTTTGGAAAAACAGTAATTAATTCTAACCATAGGTTTACCTATGAAGAGGCTCAGGAGATAATAGAAAATGGAAAGGGGAAATTTTCTGATGAAGTTTTAAGTTTGCATAAACTTGCAAGCGTATTAAGAGATAAACGTTTCGCAGCAGGATCGATAAATTTTAATACCGAAGAGGTAAGATTTAAACTTGACGAGAATGGAAAACCTTTAGAAACATACATTAAAGAGCAAAAGGAATCAAACCATCTGGTTGAGGAATTTATGCTGCTTGCAAATAAAAGTGTTGCTTCTTTTATTGGAAAACCAAAAGGAGGAAAAACTCCTAAAACCTTTGTTTACAGAATTCATGACGAACCTAATCCCGAAAAATTGGCAACTTTCGTGGGCTTCCTGAAAAAACTGGGATACGGACTTAATGTTTCTTCGAGAAGTGAACTCGCAAGTTCATACAATAGTCTGTTTAAAAAAATAAAAGGTAAAGGCGAAGAAAATATGATAGAAACTATTGCTATCAGAACCATGTCGAAAGCCATCTATTCAACTGAAAATAATGGTCATTATGGTTTAGGTTTCGACTTCTATTCTCATTTTACTTCACCAATACGCCGTTATCCCGACCTAATGGTTCATCGTTTACTGGAAGGATATCTTGAAGGAAAGAAATCAGCAAATCAGGATGTATATGAAGAGGCATGTAAACATTCTTCCGATATGGAAAAAATGGCTGCTGAAGCAGAAAGAGCATCAATAAAATATAAACAAGTTGAATTTCTGGAAGATAAAGTAGGAAAAGTTTTCCCTGGTTTGATTTCCGGAGTTAGCAAATGGGGGATTTTTGTTGAACTAAAGGAAAGTCATAGCGAGGGATTAATCAGATTCAACGAACTTAAAGGTGATTATTATTACCTTGATGAAGATAATTATCGCATAATTGGCAAACAATACGGACATGTTTACCGCCTCGGCGATGATGTAAATGTTAAAGTTAAAAAGGTTGACTTATTAAAACGACAACTCGATTTTGAATTGATGGATTGAGTTGTAAGTGCCTAAAGCTCATCGAATTCATCGAGTGCCTAGAGTTCATCGAGTTCAAGTGCCTAAAGTTAGAAGTTATAACCAAAGCGAACCTGCAACCCTGCCTCGCCGTCAGGCAGGTTGAGTCCTGCAACTTGCAACATTAGCTAAAATTACACTTAAATTATTGGTTTTGATTCACAACTAAATAGTTGCAACAATTTCCTCAATGTTGATATTTTCTCCAGATTTTATGGTGAAATCACGGATTACCGGAATATCATACTCCTCGTCAACTCCTGGTAGGTGTTTTATATTTCCCTCATCAGCCTGCTTGTATAGGCCGTATTTATCATTCTTTTTACAGAATTCCACATCCGCATCCATATAAACCAATTTGAAACGGTTCTCTCCAATAATCTCTTTTATCTGCTGACGAATACTTTCCTTTGGAGAAATGAATGAACAAATAACTAATATTCCCTGATCGTTCAAAATTTTTGCAATATGAGCAACTCTTCGCAGATGTTCTGCTCTGTCGGAAGGAGAGTAGTCGAGTTCACTGCTTAGCCCTGACCTTACTCTTTTACCATCCAAAACAACAACAGTTTTACCCATTTCAAAGAGTTCCTTTTCCAAAGAATAGGCCAGTTCGTTTTTGCCACTGCCGTGAAGTCCTGTAATCCAGATTGTTTGTGCTTTTTGGTCGTAACGCTTTTCCCTTTCTTCAGTACTGATCAGACTTCCGGATTTTACTATTTGCTCCTTTTCCTTATCAGTAATACGGCTATGCAATTTGTCACTACTCATTTTATCTAGTATCATCCCCACCGCAACAGTATTATGTGTTATGGTATCAATAAGTATGAATGAGCCTGTTTGACGGTTCTTCTTATAAGGATCGAACAGTAATGGCTTGGTGGATGTCATTACCACCCTTCCAATTTCGTTCAACTCAAAATGATCAACCTCCGATTTCTCAAGGGTATTTACATTTACCTTGTACTTTATCTTGTCGATACGAGCTTTGGTGGAGTGGGTGTTATGTTTAATATAAAACTGAGTATAACTATCCATGGGTTTTTCATCCATCCATACCAACATAGCCTCAAAATGTCTTTCAACATGGGGTGTTGAATTAGGATGAACAACCATCTCCCCTCTACTGATATCTATCTCATCTTCCAGAGTAAAGGAAGCCGACTGCGGAGGAAAAGCATAATCCACATCGCCTTCGGAAGTGAGTATGCTCTTTACCTTCGATTTTTTGCCTGAAGGCAGAGCCATTACCTCATCACCAACACGAATTACTCCACTTGCTACTTTTCCTGCAAAACCTCTGTAATCGAGAGTAGGACGGATGACATATTGTATGGGAATTCTAAGATCGTCGAAATTGCGGTCGCTTACAACATGTACATCTTCCAAAAATTCCAGCATACTTTTTCCATGATACCAGGGCATTCTGTTGCTTATATCAACAACATTATCGCCTTTTAAGGCAGATACCGGAATAAAAGTTATATCTGGTATTCCCAAAGTAGTAGTGAATTTGCGGTAATCATCACAAATTTGTTCGAAAACATCCTGCTTGAAATCCACTAAATCCATTTTGTTTACAGCCAAAACAACATGCTTTATTCCCAGCATAGAAACCAAAAATGTATGTCGTTTTGTTTGGGTAATAACTCCTTTTCTCGCATCGGCGAGAAGGATTGCAAGGTTGGCAGTGGAACCTCCTGTAATCATATTACGAGTATACTGCTCATGACCGGGAGTGTCGGCAATAATGAACTTACGCTTACTGGTAGAAAAATACCGATAAGCTACATCAATAGTAATACCCTGCTCTCGCTCGGCTTTTAATCCATCGAGCAATAAGGCATAATCTATATCCTCTCCGGCATGCCCTTCGCGTTTTGAGTCACGTTGCAAGGCATCCAATTGGTCTTCGTAGAGTTTTTTACTGTCGAATAATAATCTTCCAATTAATGTTGATTTTCCATCGTCAACGCTACCGCAAGTAAGTAAGCGAAGTAAGTCCTTCTTCTGATCCTGATCTAAAAATTCTTTAATGTCCATTTTTGTATACTATGATTGTATCCACGAATTTTCGCTAATTAGGCGAATTTTCACAAATTATTGTGTATATATAAGTCTTTTATATTGAAGTGATTTAGTTCCGAAGTTTACTAATACTCCCAGTTTGTAACCTGTGGCTTTCAAATAATTAATTACTTGTGCATAATGTTCAGGCACTAATCCATCCATTGCTTTTAGTTCAATAATTATATTATCATAACAAATTATATCTGCATAATACACCTTTTGTAATTGTTGGTTTTTATACTTAACCTGAAGTTTTACATTTGTTTCAAAAGGAATATTTTGTCTATTAAGTTCAATCATTAGTGCTTCGTGATAAACTGCTTCAAGAAATCCACTACCCAATTCTTTATGGACTTCCATACAGGCACCAATAATTTTAAAAACCTCCTGTTTAAATAATAATTCCATTTGTTTATTGTCGGCTAATTTGCGTTAATTAGTATAATTTGTGAGAATTAGTGGATAATTAAAAATATCCTTCCCTCTTCTTCTGTTCCATACTAGCCTCCTGATCGAAGTCGATAACCCTGGTAGTACGTTCCGATTTTGTTGTGGTCATCATTTCTTCCACTATCTTTTCTATGGTATCCGCATCTGAATCTACTGCCCCTGTTAGAGGATAGCAGCCCAATGTTCTGAACCTTACCATTTCCATTTTTGCAGTATCGGTCAGTTCTTTCGGCATTCTGTCGTCATCAACCAGAATTTTAGCTCCGTTGAATTCAACTATTGGTCTTTCTTTGGCATAGTAAAGTGGCACTATGGGAATATTCTCCAGACGTATGTACTGCCAGATATCCAGTTCTGTCCAGTTGCTGATTGGGAAAACCCTGATACTTTCTCCTTTGTGGACTTTTGCATTATAAATATCCCAAAGTTCAGGTCTCTGATTTTTCGGATCCCACTGATGGTATTTATCTCTGAAGGAATATATTCTTTCCTTGGCACGACTTTTCTCTTCATCTCTTCTGGCACCACCAAAAGCAGCATCGAACTTATATTTGTTCAGACCTTCCAAAAGTGCCTGCGTTTTCATTATGTCGGTATGCACTTTCGAGCCATGACTAAATGGCCCAACACCTTCTTCGAAGCCCTTTTTATTATAATGAACTATGAGGTTCCAATTATTTTCTTTGGCGTATCTGTCGCGAAACTCTGTCATTTCCCTAAACTTCCATTTGCTGTCGATATGCATTAATGGAAAGGGAACTTTACCGGGGGCGAAGGCTTTTTCTGCCAGACGTACCATTACCGAGGAATCTTTTCCAATGCTGTAAAGCATAACAGGATTTTCAAATTCTGCTGCTACTTCACGGATAATGTGAATGGATTCGGCTTCCAGTTCGCGGAGATTGTTTAAATTATAATTGTTCATCTCAATTTAATTTCGTTTTGTGGAGATTTGTATTGGCAGGCAAAAATACAATACTTTTTTAACTGCATGGTGTTGCTTTTTTTATACTTTTGCCACTGTTTTAAAATTAACAATAAACTTTGAAGTATGATAAAACATTTGTCGCAACTAGTTGATTTAGCGAAGAGTAAAAGAAAAAGAAAAGTTGCTGTAGCCGCTGCTGGTGATCACCATGTGTTGGAAGCAATTCAAAATGCATGTTTAGAGGGCATAATTGAACCTATTTTGATTGGAGATAGTGAAATTATCAAAGAAATATGTAAAGAGTTAAAATTTGATTTGGAAGGAATTAAAATTATTGACGAAAAAGATAGTTACAAAGCAAGTTTAATAGCCACTCGTATTATTGGAGAAGGCGAGGCTGATATTTTGATGAAAGGTCTTGTAAGTTCAGGAGTGCTTTTGAAAGCCGTATTAAATAAAGAATATGGTCTTCGTAAAGGAAGTATACTAAGTCACGTTGCTCTATTTGAATCACCATATTATCATAAACTTTTGGGTGTTAGTGATGCAGCAATGAATGTAAATCCTGATCTTCATGAGAAGATTGCTATTATTGAAAATGCTGTTGAAATGTTCCATGGAATTGGAAATATGAATCCAAAAGTTGCCATAGTTGGATCTGTTGAAACAGTAAATCCGAAGATGGAGGCCACAATGCATGCTGCAACAATTTCTATGATGAATTACAGAAAGCAGATTACAGGTTGTATTATCGATGGTCCTTTGGCAATTGACGGAGCAGTATCCTTAAAAGCTTCTCAACTTAAAAATATTACATCTGAGGTGGCAGGAGATGTTGACTTGATTGTTACACCCGACATTAACAGTGGAAATATTTTATACAAATCGCTGGCATTTCTTGGTGGTGCAACATCTGCAGCATTAATTATGGGAGCCAAAGCGCCAATTGTATTAACCTCTAGAGGTGACACAGAAAGGACCAAATTCCTTTCCATAGCTCTTGCAGCTGCAATTTGTTAATCGCATTTTACATAATATAAATAATTAGATGCCGCTGTTTTAAATATAAACCGGCGGCATTCTATTGATTATTTAAAATGAGTTTTGATATTTTATTTCTAAATTTGCTTTAATATTTTTCAAACACTTTTACATGGAAAAAACTTATATACTCGCTATTAATCCCGGTTCTACATCAACCAAGATTGCGGTATATAATGGTAGTAGCCCTAAATTTATCCAAACCCTTCGCCATAGCACAGAGGAACTCGAAAAATATGCTATGGTTACCGATCAGTTTTCCTTTAGAAAAGAAATTATTATTGAACAACTCGATAATGAGGAAATTGATATTAACTCCATAAAAATAGTTATGGGAAGAGGTGGCCTTCTAAAACCGGTTGAATCCGGAATAATTGAGGTTAACCAGCTGATGCTCGACGATTTATCTTCATGTAAATATGGAGAACATGCCAGTAATTTAGGTGGAATGATTGCCTATGATATCGTAAAGGATATTGAAGGAGCCAGAGCATTTATTGCCAATCCGGTAGTTGTTGATGAATTTGACGACAAGGCTCGTTTTTCGGGACATCCTCTTATGCCAAGAAAGTCTATTTTTCATGCTCTGAATCAGAAGGCAGTTGCCCGCCAACATTCAAAATCAATACTCCGTAGGTATGAAGATTTAAATTTAATAGTGGTCCATCTTGGAGGAGGTATTACGGTTGGTGCACATAAAAAAGGGCGTGTTGTAGATGTTAATCAGGGCCTTGATGGCGATGGACCGTTTTCTCCTGAACGTTCCGGAACTCTTCCTGTGGGAGATTTGGTACGACTATGTTTCAGCGGAAAATACACCCAGAAAGAAATCATGAAAATGATAAAAGGCGAAGGCGGTATAGTTGCATATTTAAAGACAAATAACGCACAAAAAGTATCGCAAATGGCTGCTGAAGGCGACGAACATGCTAAACTTGTTTATGATGCAATGGCATATCAGGTAGCCAAAGAAGTTGGTGCTATGGGATCTGTGCTTCAGCACGATATTGATGGAATTTTAATAACTGGTGGTATAGCCTACGATAAATATTTTACAAATCAGATAATTTCATATATTCATCGTATGGCCCCTGTACATATTTATCCTGGTGAAGATGAAATGGAGGCTCTTGCCGCAAACGGTTTACGTGTTCTAAAAGGTGAAGCCGAGGTCAGGCAGTACACTTAAATCGAATTATCCTAAGCTTACATCACTCCATTACACTCCAATGCAAAAATGTAACCCCTTCAAGGCTATGAAGGCGTTCTATGTTTATTTAACCCGGTGATTCTAACCGGGCTATTAACATATATCCGTCTCCGACGGAATATCTACTTAATTCAAAAAGAATTCGGCCTGTTATAACTATAGGTTATAATTTTATTAGATTAATTTATTATATAAATATTGAAATTTTATGGGTTAACTCCATCGGATTAATAATGCAAAACTCCATCACTCCATTAACCCAAAACTACTCTTTCATTTCTCATCCTGGTTTTCATCGGCATACCACTCAGCAAAAGACGTAACGGTTTCTCTTAGCAAAAGATATTTTAAGTCAATCCCCTTAGGAAGGTTCTCCTTTATTCTTTGTGCAAAATCAGCAATCATTAATTCACTGGTGGGTTGATAATCCAATAAAATAATTCTTTCGTAATTTTCTTTAAGTTTATCAATCAAATCGGAAGAATAATCATTTCTTAAAACCAGAGAATGATCAAATTTATCGACGATTTCTTTTCTTACAATTTTCTTTAAATCACCAAAATCCATTACCATTCCGTATTTTGGACTCGAAATATCAGTAATAGGTCTTCCGGCAACAGTAACCAAAAGTTCATAGGAATGCCCGTGAATATTTTTACACAAACCATCATATCCCGGTAAGGCATGGGCCATTTCAAACTTAAACTCTTTGGTTATTCGAATATATGGATTGGAATTCATAATTTCTAATAATTTGAAAAACTATTGTTTAACAACTTTAAAAGTTTGTAAACTTGTATTATTGTTAACTTTAAACAAAAGCAAATATAACCCATTGTCGAGTTTTGTCAAGTCGATACTTTTTGTTGAAGGACTTAATTCGCCGGCATCAACTTTTTTGCCATCGAAGGAAAACAACTCATAAGTTGAGTTAGTATTTTCACTTCCATTTATATAAAGCATTGTATTACACGGGTTTGGATAAACACTGAATGTAATGGATTTCTCTTCGAACGTAGAATTGGGGTCGCCCCAGATAAAATTTGCATATTCAGGATGATCAATAAAAGGATTACGATTTTCCTGATATCCATAAATAACTTCATTGCGGTTTAACTCAAAATCATCAGGAGGATCAATCATATTCCAATCGAGTAGTTTTTGTAATTTACCATGTTCCGGTGCCGGAGAGGTATTTACATAATCCACAACTTCCAGATCAGGTTCTCCTGAACCTCCTTCATATCTAACGGCCATATATAATATCATTCTTGCCACGTCTCCTTTAACTTCATCGCGGGGTTCGAATGAATCGCCATCTTTTTTACATCCGGGTGCTTCAGAAAGAGGCGTGCCTCCCTCATCAAAATCCAGATTTCCTCTTAAACCATTTACAGAAACATCCGTTGGTCGGATATGATGAGCATCGGTACCACATGGGGGGGTGTTTCCAAAATCACCATGTGATTTAGCCCAAACATGTTCTCTGTTCCATTCATTAGGATTGCCTCCAAATGTATTTTTTGCTTGTGATCTGCCGGTATATAACAATATCACATTATCGGAATTTTCAGGATCCTCATCAGTATTCTTTAAAATAAAATCTCTTAAATCATTATAAGAATATTCAACATGATTATCTATAATATCGTGTAAGGCAGTTTTCAGTTGTTCTCCTGTAAGGCCTTCTGCATCATCATAATAACCATCAGGAATTTGTCCGAAAACCAATGATGAAACTAGAATTAAGAACCCTAAAATTAAATTTTTCATACTATTTTATAAAGAAACCTAAATAAATTGCAATTGATACTATACCTATTCCTCCAAGTATATAAACTAAAGAGGCGAGAGTAAGAGCAGTTTTACTCAACTTTATCCAACTTGCTATAGTTGAGAAAAGTAGAACACTGAGTCCTAAAATTGAGAAAATTAATATATGATTTATGTTAAACAAACTGAGAATTATTCCGGCCAAAAATGTATTAATTGATTGAGCAGTAGATGCTAAAATTAAACTTTGGCTGTTTGCTGTAGTGAATGTTCTATCACCTCTTCTAACTGCAAACGAATCGAATGAAATGCGCAATCCCACCATTAATAATCCAATAAAAATGATAAGATACTGGTAATCCTCAGAAAGATACAAAAACCTGTCGCCCAGGAAAAGACCCAGCCACAACATTATTAATTGTATGGCTGTATGAATTAATATTTGTTGAACAGATTGTTTTATATCTGACTTAAAATTATTTCCTAAACATACCGGGAATACCTGAAAACCAAGCACCAATAATACGAAGCCTAAAATAAAAATCAACATTTTAGTAATTTTTGAGCAGCAAAATTAAAGAATTACTCCGGCTAAATCTGTTAAGGACACTAATAAATAGTTATTTCTTTTTCCTTGTAAATTTTTTCTTCGGCATGTTCTTGGGATCTTCCGATATTTTAATGCATTCTTCTAAAGTTAAATTTTCAGGAACTACATCCTTTGGAATTTTATAATTCTGTTTTTTAATGGAAAGATAGGGTCCGTAACGACCGTTAAGCACCTGTATTTCACCATCATTAAACGATTTTATAAGTTTGTTTTTTTCCACCAGACGTTTAGCCTCAATAAGTTCTATTGCTCTTTCCAGGCTTATAGATGCAGGATCGTCCTCCTTTTTAATGGAGATAAATTTACCATCATGTTTTACGTAAGGACCGAAACGACCTATAGCAACAGTAACTTCTTTATCTTCGTAATTTCCAAGTTCTCTTGGGAAGTCGAATAGTTTTAATGCCTCTTTAAGGGTGATTGTTTGTAAACTTTGTTCTTTTCTTAATCCGGCAAATTTTGGTTTTTCTTCCGATTCGGTATCACCAATTTGTGCCAGCGGACCATATCGGCCAATTTTTACGAATACGTTTTTCCCTGTTTCGGGATCTTTTCCAAGAAGACGCTCGCCACTGAATTTTCCCGTTTGTTCCTGAGTAGTTTCAATTTTATTGTGAAACGGACCGTAGAACTCTTTAATCATCTGGTTCCATTCCTTTTTACCCTCAGCAATATCATCGAATTCCTTTTCAACACCTGCAGTAAAATCGTATTCTAAAACGTCATTAAAGTTTTGAACAAGAAACTCATTTACAACAGTTCCCACATCAGTAGGGAAAAGTTTCGCCTTTTCAGAATTCATGTTTTCCATCAAAGTAGTGCTATCTACTTTTCCGTTTTTAAGAGTTATAAGGTCAATTTTTTTCTGAATTGGAGGACGACTTTCTTTTATAACATACTCCCTTTTTTGTATAGTAGAAATTGTTGGTGCAAAAGTTGAAGGACGGCCTATGCCAAGCTCCTCAAGTTTCTTAACCAAACTGGCTTCTGTATATCTTGGTAAATGTTTTGTAAATCTTTCGCGACCACGCATTTCAATAAGAGATAATGCATCACCTTTTTTTGTTGCTGGCAATACATCTTCATCCTCAGTATCTTCATCATCGGTACTTTCGATATACACTTTCAAAAAACCATCGAACTTTATTACCTCACCTGTGGCAGAAAAATAATCTTGCGCTTTAGTGGATTCAATAGAAATTGTGGTTTTTTCAAGTTGTGCCTCACTCATTTGGCTTGCAATGGTACGCTTCCATATTAAACTATAAAGACGTTGCTCATCACTGGCACCGTCAACAGTATCATTGTTAAAATAAGTTGGTCTTATTGCCTCATGAGCTTCTTGTGCTCCTTTACTTTTTGTACTAAAATTTCTTGGCTTGGAATATTCTTTACCAAAATTGCTAATAATCTCTTCCTTGGCCATTGCAAGAGCAGTTTTCGACAGATTTACCGAGTCGGTTCTCATATAGGTAATTTTACCGCTTTCGTATAATCTCTGTGCAACTCTCATAGTGTTTGCCACTGAAAATCCTAATTTTCTGGATGCTTCCTGCTGAAGAGTGGAGGTTGTAAATGGAGGTGCAGGTGACTTTTTACCTGGCTTGGTTTCTACATTTGCAACAGAAAATTCAGCCGCAATTTGCTTTTCAAGAAATTCACGGGTTTCTTCTTTGGTTTTAAATCTTATGGGGTAATCTGCATAAAATGTTTTGCTATCACCATCTACAGTAAACTCACCTCTTATTCTAAAATCAGAAGAGCTTTTAAAATCTTCAATTTCTTTTTCCCGTTCTACAATAAGTCTTACCGCCACCGACTGCACACGTCCTGCTGAAAGACCCGGTTTCACCTTGCGCCAAAGCAATGGTGAAAGCTCGTAACCTACTAAACGATCGAGAACACGCCTGGCCTGTTGTGCCGAAACCAGATTGCGGTCGATCATTCTTGGATTTTCAATAGCATTAGTTATGGCTGATTTTGTAATCTCATGAAATACAATACGCTTGGTTTTGTCGTCGCTTAGTTTCAAAGCAGTATATAAATGCCAGGAAATAGCCTCTCCTTCGCGGTCCTCATCAGACGCTAACCAAACCATATCGGCAGCCTTTGCTAACTTCTTTAATTCGGCAACTACCTTTTTCTTATCAGGGCTTATTTCATAATCAGGTTCAAAATCGTTCTCAATATCAACGCTGATTTTTGTTTTGTTTAAGTCCATAACATGGCCAAAACTGGATTTTACAGTATAATCTTTTCCTAAAAATCCTTCTATGGTTTTAGCTTTGGCGGGGGACTCAACAATTACCAGGTTCTTTGTCATAACTATGTATTAATTCTTTTATTTGTGTTTGAAAAAACGCTGCAAAAGTAATACAATCTTAAAACATGCCATATTTAGTGGCTTTTTTTTGACTTATTAACAAATTCAGAATCTTTATTTAGTGGAAAAATTTAAATCAAAATGCAATAAATTCAATCATAAATTATTGAGAATATATGTTTTCATAGCATTATTTTTTTGTTCCATATCCTTTAGAAGAAATTGCTGAACTCTCGACCTAATAAGGTTATGCCTTGGTTTTGAAGTCTTGTAATATATGTCGCCATTAAGATAATCACTAAGAAACCGAATACCTATTATATATGTCATTAATAATGGTGCTTTATGCAGGTTTTCTTTTTCTGATAAACTGAGAATACCTTTCGTTTTTCTAAGATATCCTTCAGTAAAGGAACAGAAATAGTCCCAGTTTAATGTTATATTTTCAATATTTTCTTCATCTTCTGCTGAATTGTTAGCAATAGTGCGAAGAGCATCTCCATAATCAAATAATACATTTCCTGGCCCAACAGTATCCAAATCAATAACAGCCTTTGCTTTATTTTCTTCAAAAAGGACATTATTAATTTTTGTGTCGTTATGAACAGTTCTAAGTGGAATTTTACCGCTTTTTACTTCATTCTCTATATCAAGAAAAAAGTTTTTACGTTCTATGAAAAACTCAATTTCTGATGATACCAAATCTCTTCGCTCAGCTATATTTGCATCTACAGCATCATCAAATTGCTTTAGGCGAAACGATAAGTTGTGGAAATCGGGTATGGGCTCTTCGAAAAGACTTGTTTTTACATTTACTAGAGATGTTAGAAACCAGCCATAGGCTTTTCCTGCTTCTTTAGCCTGAGTTGAAGTGGCCGTTTTTTCAAGAGAATAAGAGTTTTCTATGAAATTAGTGAGTCGCCAAAAACCTTTATTCGTGTCAAAAAAATAATTGTTACCATCCAGAGTTTTTATAATTTCCGGGATTAAATACTCATTATCTTTTGATAATTTATGGTGTTGCTGAATCAATAAATGGTTTTTAATCAGCAACTCAGGATTTGTAAAAACCGTAGTATTTATTTTTTGAAGAATGAAGGATTTGCTTTTGGTTTCAACCCGATAAGTTAATTGTATATGACCATTTCCAAAGGGAGAAATATTAACTATTTCTGATAAATTAAAATATGCTTTTAAAACCTTATCAGGAATCATAAATTCAATTTTTGAAAATTAAATAACAAAATAACACAGACGAATTATTCTCTAATCCCAAGTTTACCAAACTGCTTAAACAGTATATATGTTGAAACGACTGTTACTACAGAAAAAACTGATCCCAAAATAAAATCTTTGTACACAAAACTTCCTATGGCAAACAGTGAGGAATAAATGGAAACACTTCCCAAGAATACACTCAACAGTTGTATAGGCATTTCCCATGCTGCTCCGGTTTCTTTATCATCATCAATTTCTCCTCTCTCAACGGCTAGTTTTGCAACCTTTTTCCATCCCGGTCCACCCGGCCTTGTAATTTTATAAAACCTTATTAATACGTCCATACTTTCAGGTTTTGTTAAAAGCGTTGTTGACAGCCAGACTACGGTAGTCATTCCTATGGCAATTAAAAGTTTTATGGTAAATTCATCAAGAATTTCGCTGTGAAATGTTCCATCAGGAAGAAAAACAAGTATCATAGCAGCAATGGTTGCGAAAATCATTGATACAATTTCTGTCATGGCATTTATGCGCCACCAGAACCATCGTAATAAATAAATGGCACCCGTTCCGGCTCCGGAAAGTATTAAAATATTAAATGCCTGTGTGGCATTGTTTAAGAAAAATAATGCGACTAATCCTGCAAGTGCCATCAGTACAACGGTCATTATTCTGGCCATCATAACGAGATGTTTTTCAGAGGATTTAGGGTTTACAAACCTCTTATAAAAATCGTTAACCACATAAGAAGACCCCCAGTTTAGATGCGTTCCTATTGTTGACATATAAGCTGCAAAAATAGATGCTACTACCAGCCCTATCCATCCGGCACCTAATTTTGTCATCATTACCGGATATGCAATATCATCTTTTAAATAAGTATCGGTAATATTAGGAAATTCGGCCTTGATGCTTGCCAGATCAGGATAAATTATCAAAGATCCCAGGGCAACAATTATCCATGGCCATGGACGAATGGCATAGTGCATAAAATTAAATAAAAGAGTTGCTCCGATTGCGTTTTTCTCGTCTTTTGCAGCTAGCATACGCTGAGCAATATATCCTCCACCGCCGGGTTCTGCTCCAGGATACCAAACTGCCCACCACTGAACTGCTATTGGAATAATCAG
This sequence comes from Marinilabiliales bacterium, assembly GCA_002869365.1. Taxonomy (GTDB): domain Bacteria; phylum Bacteroidota; class Bacteroidia; order Bacteroidales; family F082; genus BM524. The sequence continues at coordinate 25,204 of PKTA01000006.1, forward strand.
CAGTGGAATATAGAATGATGGATTGGAAAAATCAGGGACAAAACTTAATTTATCGGCTATAGCCGGATTATTAATAAGGGCATCCAGACTACCAATTTCGGGTTGATTAACAGTAACAATTGCTACTAAAACTGCCCCGAATAATGCAATGCTATATTGAAAAAAGTCGGCCCAGATAACTCCTTTAAGTCCTCCTAAAACAGAATAAATTACTACTCCAATTGAGCCGTAAACAACACTTTCCCAAGGCTCTAAACCTAACATTACGGCTCCTATTTTTATTGCAGCCAGGGTAACGGAGCCCATTATCAACACATTAAAAAAGAAACCCAGATAAAGGGAACGGAAGCCTCTTAGAAAGGAGGCTGCTTTTCCTGAATATCTAACTTCGTAGAATTCCAGATCGGTAAGTACGTTTGAACGTCGCCACAGTTTGGCATAAATGAAAACGGTTATCATTCCGGTAATAAGAAATGCCCACCATGCCCAGTTTTTTGATACTCCCGACTCACGAACAAAGCCTGTAACAAGGTTTGGTGTGTCAGCAGAAAATGTGCAGGCTACCATTGAGATTCCCAATAACCACCATGGCATGCCTCTGCCACCAAGGAAGAATTCAGTTGTATTTTTCCCTGCAGAACGGGAGGCTACTAAACCAATGCCTACAACTATTAAAAAGAATATTCCAATAATTGCGTAATCTAAAGTGGAAAGAAATTGCATACAGAATAATTTATTACGCAAATATATTTTTTATAAGCGAATAATCACTGCAATTGTAAATTTAGAAAGTTTATGAATTAAGAATGCTATATTTTCTTCTTAATATTCAAGCTCAACTCATCAAGTTGCGATTGTGCAATTACAGATGGTGAGTCTATCATCACATCGCGGCCTGCATTATTTTTCGGGAATGCTATGTAATCTCTAATGGAATCGGAACCCCCGAAAAGAGCCACCAGGCGGTCGAAACCAAGAGCAATACCACCATGTGGAGGAGCGCCAAATTCAAAAGCATTCATTAAAAAGCCGAACTGGTCCTGTGCTTCTTCGTCGGTAAAGCCCAGATGTTTGAACATAAGTTTTTGTAAATCACGGTCGTGAATACGTATGGAACCACCTCCTATTTCAACGCCATTTATTACCAGGTCGTATGCATTTGCCCTAACTTCAGCTGGCTTTTCATCAAGCAACTTAATGTCTTCTGCCTTAGGCGAAGTAAAAGGGTGGTGCATGGCATGAAAGCGATTAGTTTCTTCATCCCATTCCAAAAGAGGAAAGTCGACAACCCAAAGAGGGGCAAACACATCACTTTTACGTAAACCTAACTGATTACCCATTTCCAAACGTAACTCATTAAGTTGTTTTCTTACTTTATTGGCATCACCTGAAAGTATGAGCATTAAATCTCCTGGTTTGGAACCGAACTTATCTGCCCATACATTGAGATCATCCTGAGAATAGAATTTATCGACAGATGATTTAAAACTACCATCTTCATTGTATTTAACATATACCATTCCCTTGGCACCAATTTGTGGTTTGCGAACGAAATCGGTAAGTTTGTCCAATTGCTTGCGGGAATAATCTGCACAACCTTCTACATTAATTCCGACAACAAGTTCAGCACTATCGAAAATAGCAAAGCCTTTGTTTTGTGCAAGATCATTTAACTCAACGAATTTCATTCCAAAACGAATGTCAGGCTTGTCGCTACCATAATATTTCATGGCATCGGCATAATCCATAACCGGAAGTTTTGCTATGTCGATATTTTTTACGGTTTTAAAAAGATATTTCACCAAACCTTCGAAAGTGTTTAGTATATCATCCTGCTCTACGAAGGCCATTTCACAATCTATCTGAGTAAACTCAGGCTGACGGTCGGCACGTAAATCTTCATCGCGGAAGCATTTAACCAACTGATAATAACGATCATATCCTGCAACCATCAACAACTGTTTAAAAGTTTGTGGCGACTGCGGAAGAGCATAAAACTGACCTTCATTCATACGTGAAGGCACAACAAAATCGCGTGCACCTTCTGGTGTGGATTTTATAAGATAAGGAGTCTCTATCTCGAAAAATTTCTCGTTATCAAGATATTTTCTGGTTTCTATTGAAAGACGATTTCTCAACTCCAGATTCCTTCTCAAAGGCTGACGTCGTAAGTCGAGATATCTGTATTTCATTCTTAATTCATCGCCACCATCGGTTTTGTCTTCAATGGTAAAGGGAGGTGTTTTGCTGGAATTTAGAACCTCTATATTATTTAAATCAATTTCTATTTCCCCTGTAGGAATATTTGGGTTTTTGGACGACCTTTCAATAACAGTACCTTTCACTTTAATAACAAACTCACGGCCTATATGGCGGGCTGCTTTTACAACCTCATCACTGGTTCTGTCTTCTTCTATCAGCAACTGAGTAATTCCGTAGCGATCGCGTAAATCAATCCATATTAAGCCACCTTTGTCGCGTATACGTTGCACCCATCCGCTAAGAGTTACCTCCTGATTAGCATTTTCAAGTCTTAATTCACCGCAAGTATGTGTTCTATGCATTTTAAACCTATTAAAGTGTTTATATTATCTTTTTCTTTTCTGAAAATCAGTCGGCAAAATTAACAAAAAGAGGACTACCATCGTTTTTTGAGTTGTAATTTCATATGATGACGTCCAATATCTGGATAGGACTGCCCTTTCAGGGCGCTGGATTGTCGCGGTGTAGAATCATAGGGCGTTGCCCTATGTAGGGATAGGATTGCCTTTCAGGCAAAAAAGTTGATAGGGGTATGGAGTCTACAGTTTGGCGTAAGGAATAGTACTCCTATAGTTAAATTATGATGATGATAAAAAAACCTTTCAGGCAACAGAGGATGGCAATCTTGGCGAATAAGCATTCTGTCCCTTGGCTGAAGGCCAAGCCTACTTCTACCCGGGGCAACGCCCCGGGATTACTACCGAGAAAGCCAGCGCCCTGAA
>PKTA01000029.1 GCA_002869365.1 Marinilabiliales bacterium
AATGCTAAGGCAAGTGGTTGATATTCCGATAATTGCTGCAGGAGGAATTGCTTCTGGCAACGCTATTTATGCAGCCCTGGCACTTGGTGCCGATGGTGTTCAAATTGGAAGCCTGTTTGCGTCATCTGTTGAATCATCGGCTCATGAAAACTTTAAAAAAGCAATAATTACCGCCGAAGATGGTAGTACAAAACTCACTCTTAAAAAAGTAGTTCCGGTTCGTTTAATAAAAAATGAATTCTTTCATTCCGTTGAAGAAGCCGAAAATAGAGGAGCCTCACGAGAAGAATTAATTAGTTTGCTGGGCAGAGCAAGAGCAAAATTGGGGATGTTTGAAGGTAATACTTCCGATGGTGAGTTGGAAATAGGACAGGTGTCGTCAATGATTACTGAGGAAAAGGCCATTAGTCAAATATTTAGAGATTTAATTTCTGAATACAGGCAAACAGATAAAATAATGCTCGAAAAATCGAAATTGTTCTAAACTATTGAATTTTAATTATTTTAAGTTTCATTGTTTATTACTTAATATTTAGAACCAATTCAAATGAATTAATGTTAATTTTGTACAATAGACATTACTAAAGAAAATGATATGAATTTTGAGTTAACCGAAGAACAATTGATGATAAAAGAAGCTGCTCGTGATTATGCGCAGCGAGAATTAATTCAGGATGTACTTGAAAGGGATGAAAAAGGGATTTTTCCTACTAAACATATAAAAAATCTTGCCGACCTTGGGTTTATGGGTATGATGGTAGATCCGGAATATGGTGGAAGTGGAATGGATACCATTTCATACGTCCTGGCCCTGGAAGAATTATCAAAGATTGATGCTTCAACAGCGGTAATAATATCAATAAATAACTCTTTAGTTTGCTATGGTTTAAATAGGTTTGGTACTGAGGAACAAAAAAGGAAATATTTGGTTCCACTTGCAAGTGGTCAAATTATTGGAGCATTTTTACTTTCTGAACCGGAAGCAGGAAGTGATGCCAGTCAACAGCATACAACTGCAGTTGACATGGGAGATCATTACATTATAAATGGCACTAAAAACTGGATTTCCAACGCCAATAGCGCATCTACATATTTGGTTATAGCCCAAACAAATCCTGAAAAGAAACACAAAGGAATTAATGCATTTATAGTTGAAAAGGATAGTCCTGGTATTACCTTAGGACCTCATGAAGATAAAATGGGTATGCGTTCTTCCGACACACATTCTGTTATGTTTAGTGATGTAAAAGTTCCTAAGGAAAATCGTATTGGTGAAGATGGTTTTGGTTTTAAATTTGCCATGATGATTCTTGAAGCAGGAAGAATAGGAATAGCATCGCAGGCTTTAGGAATTGCACAAGGAGCAATGGAAAGATCAGTTGCTTATGCAAAAGAGCGTAAGGCATTTGGTAAAACCCTAGCAAAGCATCAGGCCATAGCCTTTAAAATTGCCGACATGGCAGTGAAAATTGAAAATGCCCGTAACTTATGTTTGAAAGCTGCATGGTTAAAAGATAATCATATGCCAATTACTGTTGCTAGTGCTATGGCAAAACAATATGCTGCCGATATAGCAATGGAGGTTACTACAGAAGCAGTTCAGATACATGGTGGATATGGTTATGTAAAAGAATATCATGTGGAAAGACTGATGCGTGAAGCTAAACTTACTCAAATTTATGAGGGTACTTCAGAAGTTCAAAAAATTGTAGTGTCAAGAGATCTGCTAAAAGATTAATTAACTTCATTACTTTGTTTTATTCTAACATCGGTTAGAAATAATATTTTCGTTTTCAAATAGTTTAGTTGCGAACTGCAATACGCCCATTATCAGATAGTTGCTTCTATTGTTGCCATATCTTTTTAGTACAATAAAGAAAAATGCCCTTTCTTAAAGTTTTATATCCGTTTTTTTACGAAATTTGTTGTTTCACCAAAAAGAATTCAAAAAAAAATAAATAAATAGACATATGAAAATACTTGTATTAATTAGTAATGTGCCCGATACCACAACAAAAATCAGGTTTACGGGAGATAATACCGCTTTTGATGCTGCCGGTGTTCAATGGATAATTAATCCATGGGATGAGTTGGCGCTAACCAGAGCTATGGAACTTAAAGAAGCCGGTGGAGTTGAGAAAATAACAGTTGCAAATGTTGGTGAAAAGATAACCGAAGCAACGCTGAGAAAAGCATTGGCAGTAGGTGCCGATGATGCCATCAGAATAGATGCTCCTGCAAAAGATGCATTTTTTGTGGCTTCACAACTTTCAAAAATTGCCGGTGATTATGATTTAATACTTGCCGGTATTGAAGCTTCTGATTATAATGGAAATGCTGTGGGTGGTATGTTAGCCGAATTACTGGATTATAATTCCGTATCAGCAGTTTCAGGAATTAATATGGATGGCGATAAGTTTGTTATAAACCGTGAAATTGATGGTGGTTCACAAGTTTTATCTGTAACAGGACCATTGGTTGCGATTGTACAAAAAGGAATTGCCAAGGAGCCCAGAATACCTGCTATGCGTGGAATTATGATGGCTCGTAAAAAACCTTTAAATGTTGTTGAAGCTGTTGATGCACACGAAAAAACATCTTTTGTAAACTTTGAACTTCCTCCTCCAAAGGCTGCCTGCAAAATGGTAGACGAGGAAAATGCCAAAGAGTTGATAACATTACTTCATGAAGAAGCAAAAGTGTTATAGAAGTTCAAAATATTTTAACAATTAAAAAAGATAATCATGTCGATATTAGTATATACAGAGAATTGGGATGGCAAATTTAAGAAACTCAGTTTCGAATTGGTTTCTTATGCTGCTGCCATAGCAAAAGAAATGGGTCTTGATCTTACAGCCCTGTCGATTGGTAATGTAGCCGACGACGAATTAAATAAATTAGGAAATTACGGTGCATCAAAGATTTTAAAAGTTGAGAATGACAAATTTAATAGTTTGGATAATAAAGCATTATCGAAAGCAGTTGTTGCAGCAGCCGAAAATGTGGGAGCCAAAATAGTTGTGTTTGCTCATAATAATCTTGGTAAAGCACTGGCTCCAAGAGTTTCAGTAAAACTCAATGCCGGCTTAGTTTCAGGAGTTACAGAACTTCCTTCATCCACAAGTCCTTTTGTGGTTAAGAAGAAAGTATTTACCGGAAAAGCATTTGCAAATGTTAAGGTAGATGCTGAAAATGTTGTTCTAACTTTCGCACAAAACTCATACGAGATTGTTGAAACAGGCGGTAGTGCTGCTGTAGAAGCATTTGATCCTCAGGTAGGAGATGCTGACTTTAGTACTGTTGTAAACGAAACCAATAAAATTACCGGAAAAGTACTTCTTAACGATGCCGAAATTGTTGTTTCAGGTGGTAGAGGTATGAAGAGTGGTGATAATTGGGGCGGACTTGAAGAATTGGCAGACTTGCTTAACGCTGGTATGGCTTGTTCACGTCCTGTTTCTGATGAAGGCTGGAGATCGCATGACGAACATGTGGGCCAAACAGGAAAGATAATTGCACCTAACTTATATTTTGCATTTGGAATTTCAGGTGCCATACAGCATTTAGGTGGTGTTAGTTCTTCAAAAGTAATTGTTGCAATTAACAAAGATCCTGAAGCACCTATCTTTGAGGCTGCCGACTATGGTATAGTTGGAGATGTATTTAAAGTGATCCCTCAACTTATTGAAGGGGTGAAGGAGATGTAAATTCTTAAAAATTAATGAAATATAAATCCCGTTTGGTTCTTCCGGACGGGATTTTTATTTATAGTTATGAATTTTGAATTGTGAGTTATGAGTTCGCGCAGATTTATTTTATGTAGCAAGTTGCATGTCTCATGTTGCATGTTGCAGGCTTGCCTGCCGACTTGACTGCCGTAAAAATTAGTTTGAAGGCAGTAATAAAATGAAGGCAGGTCCGATTGGTTTATAACTAAGCCCTTTGTGTTACTTTGAGGCTTGGAATCTTGGTGGCGGTTTCAGTCTTCAGTCGGGAGTCAGCAGTCTACAGTTGAGGTATTCAATTTATCAACAGGCCGTAACTCACAACTCATAACTATTCCTGATCCATTTTATAAAACACATAGTGTTTCACCAGTCGCAGATCATCATAAGAAATATCATCGCCTACAATTTGCAGGGCATCGCTGAGTGGGATATCTATATCTTTTTCGAAAACCTCTAGTATTGTCTTTACTTTTTGGCTGTCGACAAGTTCGTTAATGTCGAGGCTTCCGTTTCCGACATAATGCGATAAATGCTTTAAAATCGTTGAATAAACAAAGCCACGTTCCTGTGCTACTTTCTCCACATCTTTATATTCCTTCCATAAGTTGAAACTAATTTCATGAGTGGGTATTTTGGGCTCTTTTTTTGCCAGAGGAACAGGTTCGGGACGAATAATATTTAATTTATGGTCTTTGTTGTAATCATTAATTAATTCAAGCAATTCACTTCCATAATTTTCAAGTTTTTTTCTTCCAAGTCCATGAATCATTTTTAATTCTTCTGTAGTTGTTGGTACNCGCATGGTTTTTAAGGGTAAAACCATATAATGACTTAAATTATTTTCATTTGCTTTGGCATCGCGCCAACTTTTTATAATTGCATATAAATCAGGGTTATGTATTTCCTTTGAAGGACTCGGCTTTTTTGTTTTCTTTTTAGTTGTTTTAATATCCATGGCTGCTATTGCCCTCTGTTGAAGATAGTCTTTTACAACAAAACCATTAGCACACGAATTCAAACACTGTATTTTATAGTTTAACTCTTCAGCAAAATCTTTCTCAACTTTATCAATCTTTTTAGCAATTTCCTTATTATCCGACTCTATTGAAATTTCTCCCATTTTCTCGCTTACGGAGAGATTTAAATTTTTTATAAAATAATCCGCAGCCTTTTTTATGCGCAACTGAATGTCCTCATTAATTTCTGCATCAGCATATTCTTTAAATAAGTTTTTTAACTGACGTTGAAACCTCTGACCAACATCATAAATATCGGTGTTTATGGAGTTTTGAATATTGTCGAGTATATCGTAAACACCCGGAGTAATAGCATTTTTATGTTCGTATGTAAGTTTTCTTAACCATTGCAAATAGTTTCTGAGTTTACGAAAGTCGAAGAGGTCGAAAAGCAATTTTTGAATGTATTCTGCTTTTGATTTTTCCAGACTATTTATATCCGGTTGATTTGCATTTGATGTATTTGTAAAACTTTCAATTTTATTATCTGACTTCAAACTTTGTGCAGAAAACGGAGTGCTTAATACCAATCCATCCAAAGATCGGCATCGGCTTAAAGCCACATAAACCTGTCCGTGTGCAAAGGCCATTTCCGAATCTATAATTGCTTTATCGAAAGTTAAACCCTGACTTTTGTGAATAGTTATTGCCCAGGCTGGTTTTAATGGTATTTGTTTAAAAGTTCCTTCTATTTTTTCATTTATCTCCTTGGTGCTTTCATCAATACTATATTTAATATTATCCCAAACAAGACTATGAACTTCAATTTCATCTTCATCCTCAGGGCACTTTACTCCTATTTCATCTTTGGAAATATTAGTTATTACGCCAATTTTACCATTAAAAAACTTTTTATCGGGTTCGGGGTCATTTTTTATAAACATTACCTGAGAGCCCAGTTTAAGCGATAAAATTTCATCTGTAGGATAATTGTATTCAGAAAAATTACCAGTAATTTCTGCTTTAAAGTTATAAGATTTTTCTTTTATTTGGGAGAGTTTTTCGTTGTTAATCGCCTGTGCCCGTGCATTGTGTGTGGTTAATATTATATAGTTTTCTTCGCCTGCATCGAAATCAGGTTTATATCTTTCGTTAAGTGTTTGCAGTGCTGTATCGTCGATATGTTTATCACGAATCTTGTTTAGAAGATTCAGAAATTGCTCATCTTTTTGACGATAAACATGCTTTAAATTTATTGTTATAAACTCTGTTTTTTTAAGTGATAAACAACTAAAAAAGAATGCCGTATCATAATAATTCCGGAGTAAACTCCACTCATTATCTTTAACCACAGGTGGCAGTTGTTGCATATCACCAATCATTAACATTTGAACACCTCCAAAGGGCTCTTCGCTTCTTCTGAACCTTCTTAAAACCTCATCGATTCCATCCAGTAAATCGGCTCTAACCATGCTTATCTCATCAATAATCAGGAGATCCAGGCTTTTAATAATATTTCTTTTTTGAGCGCTAAATTTCATTGATTTTTGCGCTTCTGCATCTTTAAATCCCGGTAATATGGGGCCGAAAGGAAGTTGAAAAAATGAATGAATGGTTACGCCTCCAGCATTTATCGCCGCAACACCTGTGGGAGCTACTACTATCATCCTTTTGGGTAGTTTATTTTTTAAATCCTGGAGGAAAGTAGTTTTACCGGTACCAGCCTTTCCCGTAAGGAAAATATGCTTATCGGTATATTGAACAAAATTGTACGCTAGTTGAAGTTCAGGGTTGTTAATAGTATCTTTTTCCAAAATAAGAAGTTTTTAGTTTGGTTCAAAGGTAATAAATCATTGGCAAAATATTAAATAATAGTAAAAAATAAGCTAGGAAACCTATTCATTATAAACAACAGTGCTTACAACATGGCCAACCATTTTTAAGGTTTTTTTATCAATTTTATCCATAGTATCGTGGGTGGTGTGCCAATGTTCGAAAAAAGTGCCATTGGAAGAATTTCGGTCCATATGAATTATATCTATTGAAGGAATATTGGCAATTGTATTTACAAAATAATGATCATCAGTTAGAGGATAACCTTGTTGATTGAGAAAGTAATCACCATATCCAAGTTCAGCCGCCGTATTCCAAACTATGTTCATAACAAAACCAGCATAACGATCAGAATATCCTTCACGTAGGAATTTTGGGTTTTTTGCTCCCACCATATCTAACAATATTCCATATCGGGCAGTATATCCTAAGGTGTGGGGTGTTTTACTCCAGTATTGCGAGCCAAGACCCCAGAATTCGTTCTCATACATCTGCTTGTCGGAAGGAGGTCCCCAATCTTCCAAATCGAAGAGAACAATATCAACACCTATTTCAGGTTTTTGTTTTTTGAAAAGCCTTGCCATTTCCAACAGAACACCAACACCACTTGCTCCATCATTTGCTCCATCTATTGCAGTATTGTGCAGTGAAGCATCTTTATCATGATCGGCAAAAGGTCGCGTATCCCAATGGGCCATTAATAAAAGTCGATTTGGGTTCTCAGGGTTAATGGAGGCAATAATATTTTTGGCATTACGGGTAACATTATCGTAAGTCCTTGCCTTAAATGGCTGAACAATTACAGTATCGGAATATTGATTAAACTTTTTAACCAGCCATTTAGCGCATACTTCATGTGATTCTGAACCAACAGTTCTCGGTCCAAAATCAACTTGTTTTTGAACAAAATAATATGCTGAATCTGCATTAAAATCAGGAATTTTTACAAGTTTCTTTGGTTGATCCTTCAAGGTTTTTGTGCTTTTATTTCCACCTCCGCACGATATTAAAAAAAATGGAAGAACAACTAAGCTAAAAAGGAGATTTTTCATTGGAGTATTCTGTATAATTAATTTTGAAATTCATCATAGAAAGTAATATTCTCCATGTTTTTACGACTTCTTTCTGCTTTTTCCGATTCAAGCATATCAGAAGGAAGTTTATCAGCATCGCCATAATAGCCAATTGCTATTACCGAAACCACATTATAATCGTTGCCAATATCAAATATTTGAGCGGCTTTTTCGGCATCGAAGCCCGACATTTGGTGGCTGAATAAATCTTGATTTACAGTTTCCAGAGCCATAAACGATACCGCTTGCCCCAAATCGTATTCGCAGGTAGCATTGGGTTTATTGTTATGTGTAAATTTATTTTTTGTAATATTTAATATTAAAACTCCTGCATTGCCTGCCCATTGTTGATTCCAGTGAACCAAAGTTGACAGAATTTTATCGTAAGTATCATCTCCTTTTTT
>PKTA01000221.1 GCA_002869365.1 Marinilabiliales bacterium
AGAAACTGCTGTTAAAGCTTCCATTTCAACCCCGGTTTTACCCTGACATCTTACCAGAGATATTACTTTTACTCCACCATCCATAATTTTTGTTTCGACTTTTACTTTTGTCAGCATGAGAGTATGGCACAGTGGAATTAAAGCCGGACATTGTTTCGCCGCCTGAATGCCAGCAATTTCAGCCACTGTAAGAACATCCCCTTTTTTTATCTTATTTTCCTGAATTAGTTTTATCGTAACATCCGAAAGTTTAATAAATCCTTCTGCTTTAGCCTGCCTTATTTGGTCAGGTTTCCCTCCCACATCAACCATTTCGGCTTTGCCTTGCTCATTAATATGACTTAACTTTTCCATCTTAACCTCCTATATTATAAAACTTATTTACTTTATTTTTTTTCCCGCTTAATGGCTTGGCACCTACTGCATTTAGAATTGCATTACGTGCTCCAAATTCCCTCACATTAAACCCATCTTCACTAAATAAACAAGGTTTTACATCGCCATTGGCAGTTAATCGAATGCGATTACAAATTTTACAAATGCCTCCTTCTCCTCCTTCAACGGGATAAAAACTACCATCTTCAAGCGACATTTGCCTGATAAACCTTAGTTTGTAATTATTTTCTTCACAGAATTCTCTCAGTTGTTTTTTAGCACTTTCTCCGGATTCTGAATTTATTACAGCATTGATTTTAATTGGGTCTAATCCTGCTCTTCTGGCAGCCTCTAATCCTTTAAATACATTACTTATATCGCCTCCTCTACTCAAATATTTATAAGTTTTGGCTTCAGTTGTATCAAGACTTACATTAACTCTGTTTAATCCGGCTTCAGCAAGTGCAACAGCATATCTTTCCAATAACTGCCCATTGGTGGTCATCCCCAGGTCTTTAATACCTGGCACCTCTGCAATCATCTTAACCAAATCGACTATGCCTTTTCTCACCAGAGGTTCTCCGCCCGTTAGGCGAATTTTGTCAACGCCCAAAGAAACAGCCTCTTCAACAACTTCTATTATCTCTTCGAAACTCAATATCCGGCTGTGATCAATCCACTTTATACCATCTGCAGGCATACAGTAGCGACATCTTAAGTTACATCTGTCGGTGACAGAAATACGCAGATAGTTTATCTTTCTGTTAAATTGGTCTAACATCTACTAATTCTCCTTTTTGTAAAACATCTTTCCCAATGGAAAAACTAGCCATGGCATTGGCATTTTGATATGCATTTAAATGTGCAGACCCATGATATTCAACTGGTTGAACAGCCATTTCGTTATTAATGAATACCGGAAAAAATAAATTTCTCTCGGCTCGTTTACGTTTCATTTCTTTGGTGATTGGAAGTTTAAATTTAATTTCTTCTTCCATAATTGCGCTAAGTTTCTTAATGAGTGGCTTTACCAGAAGTTGAAACTGTACAAAAGATGAAACCGGATTTCCGGACAAGCCAAATAGAAATTTATCTCCTATTGTAGCGAACAAACATGGTTTACCAGGTTGAATTGCCAATGTTGTAAACTGAATTTTTGCATTTAGACTTTCAAAAACTTTTTGACTAAAATCCAGATCCCCAAAGGATGCTCCGCCTGTTAAAACCACGATGTCAGATTTTTCGAGAGCAGTCTTTACATTCGCCAAAATCTTTTCTTCATCATCCTCTATTTGACTTACAAAACTAACTTCTGCACCGCATTCATAAGCCAGACTTTGTAATTGAGTGGAGTTACTATTTCTTATTTGAGGAGGAAGCGGTTTTTCTTCGGGCAAAACCAATTCGCTGCCAGTGGATAAAACTGACAAAACAGGTTTTTTAAAAACCTCTGGATTAAGCATTCCCACGGAAGCCATAATACCAGTATGAACTGAAGTTAGCTTTTGGTATTTGTGAAGTACAACATTACCCGATTTTATATCTTCGCCCCGGAATAAAACATTTCCTTTAGACTTCAGATTTACAACTTTTACTTTTCCGTCAATTAGTTGTGTATCCTCTACTTTTACTACCATATCGGATCCTGCCGGAAGCATAGCTCCTGTCATAATTTTAGAGCATTGCCCTGATTCGACTTTCTTTTCCGGCATTTTTCCGGCGGGGATAAATTCTATAGGTTCTAACTCCTTTTCAATATCCTGCTGTTTAATGGCATATCCATCCATGGCCGATTTATCAAAGGAAGGAAAATCCATGTCGCTATAAATATCAGCTGCTAAAATTCTTCCTCTGGAATTTAATAAGCCGATACTCTCGGTGGACATTGTCTTCTTAACAGACTTTTCAATTATTTCCAGTGCTTCTTCCAGTTTTATCATTTTCTATTTATTTTCCATTTTGTTCCATTATATTTCAAATCGAAATAGTTTTCTTTTACACTAAAATCACTTCTTGTGATTGTAAAATCGGCATTAGCCAAATTTTGCTGATATGATTTTTTGGTTTCATCAGGTTGTTCACCAACAACTAACAGATGCAATCCGGGTTTATATGTTTTTGCAAATGAACCTGATTCACAAACTATTGGAGAGTCTTTTGGTAATAAATTTGAAATACTCTCCAAAGCTATTTTAATTCTATCATCACCACATTGAATAAAATAAACTTCTCTGGCTCCTGACTCCAGCATTCTGGAACTATCTTTCCCTGAATCAGCATTTAACTCCTGATAAATTTTAAAACCTTCTCCTTCACCAATAAGTTTTTGTAGTTCTGATGTTTTATGAAAATGAGGACTGATTTTGGTACCAAATACCGTATAGTCGTGAGATAGATTTCTAATAATATTACATGCAAGAGTTGTTTTCCCAACATTTCTTCCTGAGCCGGAAACCAATACAAAATTATTTAGTATTTCTCTCATCTTCCTATACAAATAATAGTTTAATGCTGGCCAGAAATAGCACAAAAGCCAGCAAATATTTAAGTTTTTTAAGCGACATACGGCTGCTTCCCACATATGCTCCGGCAAGTCCTCCGGTGAATGCTATCACGACCCAATAAATCAAATTGGGGCTTAGATGAATTCCTGTTGATATTAATCCTAATAGTCCAGAGGCTGAGTTTACAAATATGAATATTGCAGAGATGGCAGCAGTTTCCTTAACATTAGTCCAGCCCAATAATAGTAAAACAGGACTAAGAATAATGCCTCCTCCAATGCCTATCAATCCCGAGAAAAATCCGAGAAATGCTCCAATAATAATTGCAATAGAAAAGTTAAATGATATTACTGCTTTCTCTTTTTCCTTGGGAGAGAAAAGCATTCTTGCCACAGCAAAAATCAGGAAAACACCCAGTATATACTTAAATATTTGCGGATCGATAATTATTCGCGCACCAATAAATGCCAGTGGTACTGATCCTATAATAAATGGAATTAATATTTTAATTTTGAAATGGCCTGCCCTATAAAAAGCATAAAATGAAACTGCTGAAACAAAAAGGTTTAAGGTTAGTGCAGAAGCGCGCATAAAAATAGTGGATATTCCGAAAAGTGCCATCAAGGCCAGATATCCACTCGCCCCACCATGGCCGACGGCCGAATAAATGAAAGCAACTAAAAATAATGCAACCAAAAATATAATGTCAATTTCCATAAGGCACTAAAAACAAAACCCCGTCCACAATAGGAAACGAGGTATAGTACCATATGTATGGCATTTATCTTATCCCCTTTCCAAGTCATCCCGCTTAAGCGGAAATCGGGAGGCTGAAAAGTTTCCCTTTCAACCCATCGGTGTTAGCCTCATGTGCATTGCATTTAGAGGTTACACTCGGAGTGTATTTATTCAGCAAAATTAAGTAAGATTTTAATACATATCTAGATAATTAGATATTTAGAGTAATTATAAATAAACCTATAATTTTTGTGACAGTTTACTCATGATTATTAGTATAATCTGTAATTATTTGATCTCTTAAATCCAAAAACATTTTAGTAACATCTGCCATCAGTCCATTTGAATATAAAGTAAGATATTCCTGTGCTTTGACCGGATCTTGTTTATAAAGTTCCAGGGCTTTTTCTTCCACAGACTTTTGATTTTCAAATATTTCTTTTTCAAAAGGGTCTCTTACTTTTCTTACATCTTTGGCGACATTCTGAAAACTCAGGTTTGCAAGATTATCAACAAAGTCGATGGCCCAGCGTGCAGATTTTTCATCATATTTTGTAGAATTATATGTTTTATAGGATTTTTCTACCGCCAAATTCCCAGTATAAATAGGCACATAAGGGCTGAAATAAGGATTGTCGAGGTACACCCAATAAACTCCACCAATTTCATTAGGCAGCCAGTCGCGCAACTGAAGAACCATACCGTAATGCCCACGATGACGTGCCACCGGACGACGATAAGTAATGTGCATAAGTTTTCTTAAATCGCTACCCGGGAATGGTGTTGCCAAAGGACTTTTTATATATCCACCCTCCCCATCAGGCACAAGCCACTCAGGACCGGCAGTCATATCATAAAT
>PKTA01000066.1 GCA_002869365.1 Marinilabiliales bacterium
GGCTTAAAGAATTGTAGAAATGTCAGGATTATTAGGAAAAAAAATAGGCATGACCAGTATTTATGACGAGAATGGAAAAAACATTCCATGTACCGTTATCGAAGCAGGTCCATGTGTCGTAACTCAGGTCCGCACAGTTGAAAACGATGGTTATTCAGCTATACAAATGGGATTTGAGGAAAAGAAAGAGAAGCACACAACTTCTGCATTAAAAGGACATTTTGCCAAAGCTAAAACAACTCCTAAAAAACTTGTAGCTGAGTTTACACGTTTTGAAGAGAAAAAACAGTTTGGTGATGTTGTAAATGTTGAGGTTTTTAAGCAAGGTGAATTTGTAGATGTTGTAGGAACAACAAAAGGAAAAGGTTTCCAGGGAGTTGTTAAACGTTACAATTTCAAGGGAGTTAACGATGCTACTCACGGCCAGCACAACAGATTAAGAGCCCCGGGTTCAATAGGTGCATCTTCATATCCTTCGAGAGTATTCAAAGGTATGAGAATGGCTGGAAGAATGGGAGGCAATAAGGTTAAAATGATTAACCTTCAAATAGTAAAAATTGTTCCGGAAAAGAACCTCCTTGTTGTTAAAGGTGCAGTTCCCGGACCAAATAATTCATACGTAAAGATAGAAAGATGGAGTTAACAGTTCACAATATTAGTGGCGAAGCCACATCAAAGAAAGTTACTCTGGACGATTCAATCTTCGGAATTGAACCTAATGATCATGCCATCTATTTGGACACCAAATTATTTATGGCAAATCAACGTCAGGGAACACACGAAACGAAAGAAAGAAACGCTGTTAAGGGAAGTACTCGTAAGATAAAGAGACAAAAAGGAACTGGTACAGCACGTGCAGGTGATATTAAGAACCCACTCTTTAGAGGTGGCGGAAGAGTTTTCGGACCTCACCCACGTAACTATGGTTTCAAATTGAATAAAAAAGTAAAAAGGCTAGCTCGTAAATCAGCACTTTCTTACAAATTAAAAGACAACAACATTGTTGTTGTTGAAGATTTCAAACTAGACACTCCAAAAACTAAGGAGTTTGTAAATATTTTGAATAATTTCAAACTTGGAGGAAAGAAGGCTTTACTTGTTCTTAACGAAAACGACACTAATATTACTCTTTCATCACGTAATATTCAGGGAGCAAGAGTTTTAAAAGCCGATAGTCTTAATACATACGAAATTTTAAACGCTAACAAGATATTATTAGTAGAAAGTTCTTTGAAAGCATTTGAAGAATTGTTTTCAAACAAATAAAACTTAAGGATAATGAGCGTAATATTAAAACCGGTAATTACTGAGAAAATGACTGCCAAAGGCGAGAGCCTCAATCAGTATGGATTTCTTGTTGATAAAAGAGCAAATAAAATCCAAATTAAAGCTGAAGTTGAAGAGCTTTATGGCGTACAGGTAGTTTCAGTAAATACTATGAACTATTCCGGAAAAAGGAAACAACGTTTTACAAAATCAGGAGTGATCTCTGGTAAAGCAAAGAGTACAAAAAAAGCAATAGTTACAGTTGCTGAGGGAGAAAACATTGATTTTTTTAGCAACATTTAGGAGGAAGAAATGGCACTGAAAAAATATAAACCAACGACACCGGGTCAACGCTTTAAAATTATAAGCGATTATAAAGACATTACAGCCGGAAAACCAGAAAAAAGCCTTTTGGCCCCCATGAAAAATACTGGTGGCCGTAATAGTGAAGGTAGAATGACAATCCGTAATATAGGCGGGGGACACAAACAGAAGTACAGAATTATCGACTTCAAAAGAGATAAAGAAGGTGTTCCAGGTATTGTTAAGACCATAGAATATGATCCTAACCGTACTGCCCGTATCGCTCTTGTATTCTATAAAGATGGTGAGAAAAGATATATAGTAGCTCCTAAGGGACTAATGGTAGGACAGGAAATAAATGCCGGTAAAGGGGTTAGCCCTGATGTTGGAAACAGCCTGTACTTAAGTGAAATTCCTTTCGGTACTGTAATTCATAATATTGAATTACGACCTGGTCAAGGAGCGAAAATGGCACGTAGTGCTGGTTCTTATGCACAATTGATGACACGTGAAGGTAAATTTGCAGTTATTAAATTGCCTTCAGGCGAAACCAGATTAATCTTACAAACTTGTAAAGCTACAATCGGAATGGTTTCAAATGCTGATCATCAACTTGAAAGATCAGGAAAAGCTGGACGTAGCAGATGGTTAGGTCGCCGACCAAGAGTTCGTGGTGTTGCCATGAACCCTGTTGATCACCCAATGGGTGGTGGTGAAGGAAGAGCATCAGGAGGTCATCCAAGATCTCGTAAAGGTCTTCCGGCAAAAGGTTACAGAACCAGAGCTAAGAAGAAAGATAGCAATAAGTATATAATTGAAAGAAGAAAAAAATAGTTGAACGTTAATTAATAATCAATATGAGTCGTTCGTTAAAAAAAGGACCTTACATAGATATCAAACTTGATAAGAAAGTTATGGCCAATGTTGAGTCAGGTAAAAAAACCGTAATTAAAACATGGTCGAGAGCATCTATGATTTCACCTGACTTTGTAGGACAAACTATAGCTGTTCACAATGGAAATAAATTCATTCCTGTTTACGTAACAGAAAATATGGTAGGTCACAAATTAGGTGAGTTTGCACCAACAAGACAATTTAGAGGTCACGCTGGTAAAAAAGATAAAGGTAGATAAAGAATTTAAAAAAGCACGATACAATGGGATCCAGAAAACATAATAGTGCAGAAAAGAGAAAAGAAGCACGTAAAACGCAATATATTGCACGTCTGCGCAATGTGCCCACATCTCCCAGAAAGATGAGGTTAGTTGCCGACATGGTTCGTGGAATGGATGTAGAGCCTGCATTAGGAATTCTACAACATTCTCCAAAAGAAGCATCTGAGCGCGTTTACAAACTTTTACGCTCGGCAATTGCTAACTGGGAAGTTAAAAATGAAGGTGCTCGTATTGAGGACAATCAACTATACATAAAGCAAATAATGGTAGACAGCGGTAGAATGCTGAAAAGAATCCAACCGGCACCGCAAGGTAGAGCCCACAGGATTAGAAAAAGATCTAACCATGTTACTATAATTCTTGGTAATCGTAATCAGGAAGCAGTAGTTGAAGAAGTTAACGACACAACAAAAGAGAATAATAATATTTAAGTAATATAAGAATGGGACAAAAGACTAATCCAATAGGACTCAGATTAGGCATAATCAAAGGATGGGATTCATACTGGTATGGTGGAAAAGATTTTTCCAGCAAACTTGTTGAAGACGATAAAATCAGAAAATATCTGAACGCCCGTCTTTCAAAAGCAGGAGTTTCCAAGATAGTGATCGAAAGAACCCTTAAACTTGTTACTGTAACTATAAACACTGCACGTCCGGGAATTATTATCGGCAAAGGTGGCCAGGAAGTTGACAAACTTAAAGAAGAGTTGAAAAAACTTACCGGCAAAGATGTACAGATCAATATATCGGAAATTAAAAGACCAGAATTAGATGCCAACCTTGTTGCTAACACGATTGCTAGGCAAATAGAAGGTCGAGTATCTTTCCGTAGAGCTATTAAAACTTCTATAGCCTCAAGTATGCGCTTGGGTGCAGAGGGAATTAAAGTTCTTATCTCGGGACGTCTTGGTGGAGCTGAAATGGCCCGTACCGAGCAATATAAAGAAGGTCGTATCCCATTGCATACATTACGTGCAAATATTGACTACGCTCTTGTTGAAGCTCATACTACTTATGGAAGAATAGGTATTAAAGTATGGATATTCAAAGGAGAAATATATGGCAAACCTGAGTTGGTACCAACTACTATCGGCGGAAGTAATAAACGCGAAAGTGCAGGACCAAAAGGTGGAAGACAAAGAAGAAGAAGGTAATTTAAATTGTAATTTTAAAAGTTAAATAGGATGTTACAACCTAAAAGGACTAAATATAGGAAGCAGCAAAAAGGAAAAATGAAAGGTAATGCCCAGCGCGGACATCAACTTGCATTTGGATCATTTGGAATTAAAACTATGGAAGAAGCATGGATTACTTCCCGCCAAATAGAAGCTGCCAGACAGGCTGTTACACGTAAAATGAAACGTGAAGGACAAATTTGGATTAGAATCTTCCCCGACAAACCTGTTACGAAGAAACCTGCAGAGGTACGTATGGGTAAAGGTAAAGGTGCTCCTGAATATTTCGTTGCCAGGGTTACTCCCGGACGTATTTTATTCGAAGCAGAAGGTGTTCCGGTTGAAGTTGCTAAAGAAGCACTCAGACTGGCCGCTCAAAAACTGCCTGTCTTAACTAAATTTATTGTAAGAAGAGATTACACTGCCTAATATATAAATAAGATGAAACAGGAAGTAGTAAAAGAACTTAGCACAGCGGATATCAAGGATAGACTTGACGAAGAAAGAAAACTTCTCGTCCGCATGAAATTAAATCA
>PKTA01000112.1 GCA_002869365.1 Marinilabiliales bacterium
CCAATCCTGATATTTTTGATTTTAGTCACTTTGATTATTCAATTTTTGATGATAGTTTAACCAGATCTAGAGGCCTTATACAGTGGGATCAGAAACTAACTGGCGACATGAATTATTTTACTGGTTTGGTAATTGCTACCGGGGCAACAACTGCAATAGTTAATGGAGCGCTGGCTTCATTAAACCCATTTGCTATTACAATATCCATCGCAGCATTAGCAATAGAAGTAGCCCTTCTGAAAAGTCATGTTAAAGCTATGATGAAAAGAACATATAAGCCATTTGAATTTGATATTAATTATGAAATAAAGAGTAGTATAGTGGAGTTTGACAATAATGTTAGTTATCAATTAGGTATTGATGCCACATACAGAACTTTGTATCAAAATGACCAAAATACTTCTGATGCTACAATTGAACTTGTTGCAAATATAAATACGGTTACACATTACTGGAATCAGGTACTGGAGAATATTCCTGGAACATCGGGCAGTGTACAAAATCTTAATGATATTGAAAATTATAAGGTCAATTCGAATTCTCTTGCTGTAACTTCAAATTATATAACCATCGGGAATATTTCAAACTCGAATGTTCAAATAACTGCATTTTCAAATAATAATACTGTTAATGTAACATTCTCAACTTATCTTGAACAGGATATTGATTTTACTTTCGATATAATTTACGATAACCCCCTTTTCGACAAAGTAACAAAAACCATTAACGCTAGACTGCTTGCGGATCCATGTGCTGATGATAATGAAACACCAATAATAAGCGACTATACCGATACTTATACCGAAGGTCCCTTGGTTCGTATATTCGAATTCCCATTTTCAGATGAAGGTACAGGTATTGCATACAATGGTAGTTACTCTGGTGCTTGTGATGTTTATAATGATATTACCTGTTATCCGGTAATTGTTGAATTTCAGCACCCTAGCACTATGGAATGGAATATTGCTGCTAATTCATATGTTGTTGAATTAATTCAGGGTAACGGCAATAATGGGGTTTTGAAAGTAAAATTTGATTATTTTGTAGACTATGACTACAGGATTTTCGTACGAGACTATTGTGGTCATATGAGTTCACCAGTTATTTTTTCAAAGCCCTAAAGCAGTAATTATAATTTAGTGCAAAATGAGGAGAACCATTATGTTAAGGTTTTGGTTTTAGCATTTTTGTATTTAACTATGCTTCATTGTAGTACAAATATGCAATAAATTCTGCCCATTCTATTGAGGTACTATCATTTACATCGTTCTGTTTTTATGAAATGGGGGCTCCCCTGATTCGAAAAATGGATATGGATATCACAGATATTATCCGAAATTAAAACATAGCCTTCCCGACGAAGAACTTCTCGTTAAGTGTATAATTATTCTTTCGGTAAATGATTTACGTTTTTGTTAAACAAAACATTTGGGGTTGGTTCCTGTCGGGATGGGAAAACTAGCGAAATCATAGATTTCTGGTTTAAACATCAATGGATAAAAAAAGCCAATGCCTATCCCGACGAGGAACTTTTGTTAAGTGCTTTGACTAATTCTCGGAATAAATATCAAATTAAGTATACTTTAACCAATTCGGGTTGGTTCCTGTCGGGATGGGAAAACTAGCGAAATCATAGATTTCTGGTTTTCCTCACTTCTCAGCCTGGAATGCAAAAAGCCATACTCCTAACGTCGTATGGCTTTGTTGCCCAACCAGGCCTTCCCGACGAAGACTTTGTTTCGAGAAAATTAATCTATCGTTCTAAAAAATGTCGAAAATGTTTTATTGAACTATTTGGGGTGGGTCTTGTCGGGATAGACTTCTCAGCCTGGAATGCAAAAAGCCATACTCCTAACGTCGTATGGCTTTGTTGCCCAACCAGGCCTCGAACCTGGAGTCTTCCCGGTCAAACCGGGATGTGTTGCCTATTACACTATCGGGCAATAATTATGCAGCAAAGATAAAAAGAGATTTCAATTTTTAGGCCTTCTTCCTGAGTTTTTATTGATTTTAATTAAGGAGTCTTTTTACAATGAAACGCCATACTTAAAAACCAAAACGAACCTGATACTTGACACCTGTAACCTGCAACCTGCCGCAGGCAAACCTAATGATTAAACGTCCTCTCCAACTCATTATCAATGAGCGCAGAAATTTTCTTCAACTCATGATATTCCATTTGTAGCAGCGATAATTCTGCTTCGTCAGTTGTGTTTTTCATGTCCTCAGTAATTCTCCTAAGTCGCCTTGCCAAATGCTTCGACTTTAATGAAAGCACTGTCGACATTACGTAATCCTTCAACAAATCGGCACCGGATTTTACAAATATTTTATTCTTTTCCCAGTTCTGACTTAGTTCGTATTGGTCGGTTATTAAGTTTATTACCGCATTGGAAATTTCAGAATCACTATTGTTTATGAATTCTGCCTGATTGTATTCTGCTCCTGAATTTAATTTCCTGAGTTCGCTTAATATCTTATTGTTTATTTCACTCGTAAACTCAATATTATCGTTTTTGAGTTCTTCCAGTACAAAATCAATAACATTTAACTCTTCTTCTTCCGAACTCTCGGGATCTAGTTCCAAAATAAAATTCGATTTACCAAAATTGAGCATCAGTTTTAAAACTTCGTCCTCCAAAGGTTTTAATTCCAAAGGATCGAAACGTAATTGCTCCCCACGATTTTGCCTTTCTTCCTCAACTGGAATATCAGATATGTCGGGACTTGATGTTTTATTACGATAGTTATCCCTTAAAAGTTTATTCAACTGATTCATAAGGGTTTGCTCCGGCACATTCATTATTGTGGAACATTCCTGTATGAAAACCGTTCTACCTATACCATCGGGGATGTGTGAGATAGTCTGTACAATTTCTTTTATCAACCTTGTACGAGCGTTGGGATCACCTTTGGTTTCTTCCAGCAACAAACTGGTTTTAAAACTAATGAAATCCTTTGCCTGAGTGGTAATATAATCGTTAATTTCTGTTGTACGATGAGATCTTGCAAACGAATCAGGATCTTCTCCTTCCGGGAAGAGAACGATTTTCACATTCATACCCTGGGCAAGAATGAGATCGATACCACGGAATGAAGCTTTTATTCCGGCCGGATCACCATCATAAAGAATAGTAATATTAGGAGTAAATCGTTTTATTAGTTTTATTTGATCTACAGTAAGCGATGTTCCCGATGATGCCACCACGTTCTCTATTCCGTTCTGATGCATGGAAATAACATCTGTATATCCTTCAACCAAATAGCAGTTATCCTGCTTTACAATAGCTGTACGGGCAAAATAAATACCATATAAAACCTTGCTCTTAATATATATTTCCGACTCGGGAGAATTGAGATATTTTGCTGCGGTTTTGGTGGAACTCAGAATCCTTCCTCCAAAGCCAATAACCTTTCCCGTTAGGTTATGAATAGGAAACATTACACGACCACGAAATCTATCGATTAGGCGATCATCCTTTTCAATACCAAGACCGGTTTTTACAATTATTTCCTTTTTATAGGCATTTTTCTCGGCATATTCCGAATAATCATTCCAGTTGTCGATGGCATAACCCAGTTCAAATTTTTTGATTGTGGATTCCAGAAAACCTCTTTCCTTTAAATAACTCAAACCAACAGATTTACCTTCTGAACTTTCGAAAAGGTTATTGCTGAAATATTTACTGATAAAGGCATTTAATGCAAACATGGATTCTCTTTCATCGAATTCCTGCTGCATTTCATCAGTCATTTGCTCTTCTTCAACTTCTATATTATATTTCTTGGCCAGCCATTTCAAGGCTTCAGGATAGGAATAATGCTCGTGCTCCATGATGAATTTCACGGAATTTCCGGCCTTACCACAGCCAAAACACTTATAAATTCCCTTGGAAGGAGAAACCGAAAACGAAGGGGTTTTTTCATTGTGAAATGGACACAATCCCAAGTAGTTGGCTCCGCGTTTTTTCAAACTCACAAAGTCGCCGATTACCTCCTCTACGCGGGATGCTTCAAAAATGGTTTGTATGGTATCCGGTTTTATCAATTTCAAAAATTTAAGTCTGCTAAGTTAAATTTTTTTGAGGGAATGATGAATTAATTAATTCAAATGAATTAAGAAAATAAATAGTAAATTTCAATATTGCCGGATTTAATTTTCAGTTCGTTTTTTTTGGATTTTTTCTTCTTTCAACATTGTAAAAGAAACAACTATTCCCAAAATGGCAATGATTGCTCCCAAATAATAAGCTCCTTCCAAACCATCAATTGCATATCCAATTCCAATTATCATTGGTCCCAATGTTTGTCCCAATCGGATAACCATTCCGTTTAGCGACATGAAAGCTCCTCTTTGATTATTGGGTGCAAGTTTTGCCAATGTTGTTTGTAAACTTGGAATATTCAAGGCCATGGCAATTCCAAAAACCATTATGGGCAGAATAAAAACATACATATTTGAAATGTTTGGGATAATAATATTTACCAGCAGATACAAAAAGAATGCAGTTTTTAACAGAAATACACTTCCGTATTTCCATGTTAGTTTACCTACCTGAGTTGCAACTATTGCTGAAGTAAGTGAACTAAGTGTTAAGAATACTCCTATTTGGGGGGCATCCAGTTCAAACTCCTGCCGTAACAGAAACGGCAGATAAGTTAAAAAAGCACCATAAAGAATAATAAAAGTAAGCGTTCCTAAAATAAATATGGCAACAACTTCTTTCTTTAAAATATTAGTCGAAATATCCTTTAAATATTGTTTAAAATTTGATGGTTTATCAATTACAGGTTCCTTTATACCAAAAATTACAAATATGCCAACCGGAATAGCCAACAGTGGTAAAACAAAAGGATAATGCCAGGCAAAACCAGCCATTATACCACCTATAAGAGGGTATGTTGCTGTTGATAAACTCAATACACTTGAGTTATATCCCATTGCCTCCGGGAGACTCTTGCCTTTATATATATCTCCAATAAGTGTGGAATTAAGTGAGCCCAGAGAAGCGGCTCCAACACCCTGAATAATTCTTAAAATTATCATCCAATAGAAGTCATGGAAATAAAATATTGCAAAACCCGCCAAAGCAAAAACAAATAATGAAGGAATAAGTATAGTCTTGCGCCCTATTCTATCAGCTAAAATCCCGGCTACCGGAGTTAAAAATATTCCCGGAAAGGTAAATGCACTTATCAGTAATCCGATTTGAGTTTTGCTCAGATTGAGAGTTTCCGATATTTTAGGTAAAGCCGGAGTAATACTGGCAACACCCATTACAGCAATAAGTGTAATACAAAAAATTACATATAATCTACGGTCTTTTAGTAGTTTATTAATAGCCATTTTATAATAATCAAGAAGTAAATGCCAGATAATATTAAGCGAAACTACGAATTTAGTTTTTCTTAGCAATCATGATAAAAGGAAAGTAGATAAAAGGAAAAATTCAGTGCTTTGAGTAAGCACAAAAAAAAGAGCCGTCCGGGGAGGACGGCTACCAAAAACCAACAATTATGAAAATAAGCAGAATTTTTATTCCCGGCGTTTGGGATATCCGGGAAAGAAATTTACCTTTAAATTCAATTGCAAATATATAGGCTGATGAAACAAGCAAAAGTTAAGTAAAACTAAAGAGTGTTAATAAATGTTAATTGCTGTAAATCAATACGTTGAAGTGTTAATTTAGCTAAATGTTTAAATGGTCGCAAACGGTAATAATTGTAATTGTAAGTGTTGCTACAATAGGCTTGATGTTGATACAAGTTTATTGGATTAGAGATGCTATAAAAGTGAAG
This sequence comes from Marinilabiliales bacterium, assembly GCA_002869365.1. GTDB lineage: Bacteria > Bacteroidota > Bacteroidia > Bacteroidales > F082 > BM524. Next base: position 5,800 of record PKTA01000112.1, read on the forward strand.
CAGGCTGTTTTTTTCAGAGATGTCCAACAGTCGATGGGAAATGTAGTTTTAAATCTCGATCGTATGAGGATAGAAGAGCGCTTAAGCAAGCAAAGGAAAAACTATTTACAGCAAAAAAACATAAAAATCATTCGCGACTCTTTGAATAAAATACTTTTCAAAGGCCTACAAAACATTCATTCCCAAACTGATATAGATATTCTTCTGCAATCGACCGACAAAGCAAATAAAGCTCTCTCACAATTGAACTTTAATTTTTCTGATGTTGATGATGCCAGTTTTTTATTGAACAAAAAGGAACTTATAAACACTCAAATTAAGTCGGCACTGGAAGAAAGAAACATAAAAATTGATTTTGAATTTGGTATTTACAGTCCGGCAACCAAATCAATGATATTGCAGAAAACGGGCAAATATCCTGATGAACTTTTAAACGAAAGTTATGTTTATAACCTTTCACCCTTGGGCCCTGCCTTTGGTTTTCCCAATAAGTTGTTATTATATTTTCCCAATGAAAATAGATATGTGTTAAATCAGTTATGGCTGCTGTTGTTTATTTCCATAGTATTGTTCACGGTTATAATATTTGCTTTTTATTTTAGCATTGCCACAATTAACAGGCAGAAAAAACTCTCGGTTATGAAAAACGATTTCATAAACAATATGACCCATGAGTTTAAAACACCAATATCCACAATTTCACTTGCTTGCGAAGCCTTAAAGGATAATGACATTAAAAAATCAGAAAGTTTATACGAAAATTATATTGGTGTTATTAATACCGAAAATAAACGCCTGGGCAGTATGGCAGAACAAATTTTACAGACCGCCGTTATGGATAAAGGTCAGTTAATAATTAAACATGCCGAAATTAATATGCACGAAATAATTGAACGTGCAGTAAACAGTAAAAACATACAGATAAAAAGTAAAAACGGGCATTTACAGACTAAACTTTTTGCTCATAATTTAAACGTTATTGGTGACAAAATTCATCTCACCAATGTAATAATAAACCTTTTGGATAACGCTATAAAATACAATACAACAACACCAGAAATTATGATTAATTCTACCAACAAAAACGGTAGCATATTAATAAATATAAAAGATAATGGAATTGGCATAAGCAGTTCCGATCAGAAGAAAATATTCGATAAACTATACCGTGTTCCCATGGGCAACGTTCATAACTTTAAAGGTTTCGGCCTGGGTCTTAGTTATGTAAAAGCAATAGTTGAAATGCATAACGGACATATTAGTGTTAACTCTGAACCGGGAAAAGGTAGTATATTTACAATTAAATTACCAACAAAAAATTAAATCATGAAAGAAAAGAACACCATATTATTGGCAGAAGACGATCAAAATTTGGGTGGCATTCTCAAATCGTATCTTGAGGCAAAAGGTTATACAACTAATTTAAGCGTCGACGGTAAAGAAGCACTGGAAAATTTTAAAAGAGGTGATTTTACATTTTGTATACTAGATGTTATGATGCCTGTGATGGATGGCTTTACGCTGGCAAAAGAGATAAGAAAAATTGACAAACATATTCCAATATTATTTTTAACCGCCAAGGCAATGCAGGAAGATAAAATTGCAGGTTTTGAAGTTGGTGCCGACGATTATCTTACCAAGCCTTTCAGTATGGAAGAATTGCTTTTGCGCATAAAAGCCATCCTGAGAAGATATAACGAAGCCAATGAAAATAAACCTGAGAACAGCATATTCGAATTTGGCGGTTATACTTTCGACTACAATCGGCAAATATTAATCTACGACAAAAAAGAGCAGAAACTAACTTCCAAAGAAGCCGAATTATTAAAGATGCTGTGCGAAAATCTGAATAATGTTCTGGATCGCTCAGTGGCATTAAATAAAATTTGGTACGACGATAGTTATTTCAATGCTCGTTCCATGGATGTTTATATTACTAAGTTGAGAAAATATCTCAAAGAAGATGATTCAGTTAACCTGATAAATGTTCACGGTGTAGGATTTAAACTGGTTGTAAGTTAATTTACATCCATTAAAATAGCCTTATTTGTAAGGATTACATATTGTTATTTTATTAACATAAATTGGCGATTATTATCCAGGAATTAATAAATTTGCCCCCCTTATTTTTTTGAAAGGTGTAAATTTGATATTTTGCCCATTAAAACATATATAAACGCATGAAGGATTTGATTTCTATGAACCCTAATCCGGTGGTTCAATATTTAAATAAACAGGCTTCTGAATTTACCAAGCAGGATTTGATAAGATATATTCAAGACAATGATATTGAAATGGTTAATTTCAAATATTCGGCCTGGGATGGTAGATTGAAAACCATGAATTTTATTATTGGAAGCATCGACCATCTGGATAATATTTTAACTGCAGGTGAGAGAGTAGATGGTAGTAGTTTATTTCCTTTTATAGAAGCAGGTTCAAGCGATCTTTATGTTATTCCAAGATATAAAACGGCATTCGTGGATCCCTTTTCGGAAATACCCACATTGAATATATTATGTTCTTATTACGACAGAAATGGTCAGCCTTTTGAAGGTGCCCCTGAAAATATTCTTAAAAAAGCACATAAGTCGCTAAACAATTCAACGGGATTTGAGTTCGAAGCAATGGGCGAGTTGGAATATTATATTATTAGCCGTGATGAAGGATTGTTTAAAGCCGATGATCAGAGAGGATATCACGAATCTTCTCCATTCTCAAAATGGGGAGATTTTCGTGTGGAAGCCATGAAACTTATTGCCGAATCGGGAGGCATGATAAAATATGGTCATTCGGAAGTTGGTAATTTTACAAAAGGCGACCTTGTTTATGAGCAAAATGAAATAGAATTTCTTCCCACTAGTGTGGAAGATGCCGCCGATCAACTGGTAAAAGCAAAATGGATTGTCAGAACATTAGCATTACAATATGGTGTTACCGTTACTTTCGCTCCAAAAATTACTGTGGGAAAAGCAGGTAGCGGACTTCATATTCACACCAGAATAATGAAAAATGGCAAAAGCCAGATGATAGAAAAAGGCGTTCTTAGCGACATTGCCAAAAGGGCTATTGCAGGTTATATAAAACTTGCTCCTTCGCTTACTGCCTTTGGAAATATGACTCCTACTTCATTCTTCCGACTTGTACCTCATCAGGAGGCTCCAACAAATATTTGCTGGGGCGACAGAAACAGATCTGTTTTGGTACGCGTGCCTCTGGGATGGGCTACCCCAATGAATATGATTAATGATGTAAATCCTCAGGAGAAAGGTGATAAAATTGATTTCTCCGATAAACAAACTGTTGAGTTCAGAAGCCCCGACGGATCAGCAGACATATATTTGCTATTAGCCGGTTTAACAATAGCAGCCAGAACGGGATTACAAATGGAAGATGCACTCAGCATAGCCGAAAAAACTTATGTGGATATCAACATATTCGAAGAGGAGCATAAAGATAGACTGGAACAACTCGATCATCTGCCTGCTTCCTGCGTTGAAGCAGCAAAAATGTTGAAAGAACAAATGGATTATTATACCAAAGACAATGTATTCCCTAAAAAATTGCTTGAAACTCTCGCCAGGCGATTGGAAAATTTCGATGATGACGGGCTAATAGGAAAAATCCAAGGTGACGATGATAAAGTAATGGAATTAGTTCAGCGTCATTTTAATTGCGGATAAAATACAGTTGCAAGTTACACGTTTGATTTGAACATTGTGTATTAAGTTATTTCGTTTTGGCCTAATGTCTTTTCGTTGGAGTCTGTAAGACGACCAGAAATCTCCTTAATAAAAATCATTATAAACTTTATAATAAACGATAACACATTTCTTCAGGTGATTTCTCTTCTCTCAAGATATTCGGGGCCAATTGTAGCAAAATTATCATCAAAAGGCAAGACTAAAAGTTTTTAATAACGCGAACCCGAATCTAATTCTGATTAATCAGTTCCATTTTTACTTCTTCAATAAGTTTGTCACTTGCTTCAAGTATTGTAAAGCGAAAATCATGTATTTCTATTTGTTCACCTGCTTCAGGAATTTCCTCATGATGTTGGATGATAAATCCACCGAGAGTTTCATACTCTTCTGTAACAGGAATATGAAAATCATATTTATCGTTCAAATAATCGATTTCGAGTCGGGAAGAAAAAACAAATTCTGTTTCAGAAATTACTCGTTCATTGGTTTCATCAACATCAAATTCATCTTCAATTTCTCCAAATATTTCTTCTATGATATCCTCTATGGTAACTATTCCAGAGGTTCCGCCAAATTCGTCTAAAACTACTATTATACTTTTTTTCGATTTAATAAGACTGCTCAGCGATTCGTTAGCCGCCATGGTTTCCGGAAATACATCCACAGGCCTTAAAATCTCCTTTACCGTATTGGGCTTGGTGAAGATATCTTTAGCATGCACATAACCCACAATATTATCAATTGAATCCTTATAAACCATTATTTTGGAATGTCCGGTTTCGGTGAGTATGCTTATTAGTTTTTTTATTTCATCGTCTATTTCTATGGCCTTAATATCGGTTCTTGGCACCATACATTCACGCAACTTCAGGTTTTTAAAGTCTATTGCATTTTGAATCATCTGAATGTTAGTACTAACCTCCTGAGCATCTTCATCATCTCTATCGCCCAAAGGCTTAAAGTTAGTAACATATTCATCCAGATCGAGTGCTGTAAATGTGTATGGATCGGATGATAATTTTACCCTAAAAACATACTTTAAAAGCAATTCTGCTATTCCGATATAAAGATATATCAATGGGTAAAACGCAAAATAAAATATCCAAACAGGCAAGGATAAAAAATTTAATATCCGGTTTGGGTTAATCCTAAATAAAATTTTTGGTAAGAATTCGGCAGTAATTAGAATTATTATAGTTGAAACTATTGTTTGGATTAGCAGTTGAGCAAATTCTGTGACAAATGCCTCCGGAAGTAAATGTAAAACAAGAGGTTGTAAAAGTTTCGACATGGCAATACCATATACCACCAGGGCTATATTATTACCCAATAACAAAGCTCCTATAAAGCGTGAAGGGTTTTTATAAAATATCGATAATATCCTTGCAGAAAGCAGGTTTCTTTTAATGTCGAGTTCGTGCTTCAGTCTGCTGGAACTAACGAATGCTATTTCCATACCGGAAAAGAATCCCGATAAAATCAACATCAAAATTATTATAAAAACTGTTGAGTCCATATCCAAAATAAGTGGTAAAAGTAAAAATAAATGATGATTAAACAGTAAATGTTACAGAATAGATTTTAATTAAGGCTTTTCAAAAACAACTCAATAAGAAAATATCAATTAATACTGTCTTCTTCTATTTCGAAATATGAGTTTTTTATTTGATGTATTCGTCTTTTGCTAAAATCTTCAGTGGCCCAAAGGCTATCACCGTAGATTACTTTATCGGGGGAAGTAATCTTAACAAAACTACTACTGTAAATAATTCGTTTTCTTCTGTCCCATACAAGGTTTTCGGTACTAAGTTGTTCCTGGGTTTGAAGGTTTTTTACAATTACATTATTTCTGGCTTCAAGGCGTTTTTTATTGATATAGTCGATGCCATAATCGGCTTTTATATAGGAGCTTTCGTTGCCTAGTGTATCATAAAAAGTAACTTCAAAGCCTTTGGGAAATTCTGAATATTCGTTAGATTTATCTGTATATCTGTCCATCTGAGGACTACGTAAAATTACCTGTCTTCTGGCTTCACTTGTTCTTAGGTATTCGATATTAAAAGCAGAAACTGAAGGAAGCGTATCCACCTTTGCAATTTCCTGTACTTCTGCTATTGGGTTTTCGCAAGAAAAAAGCATCACTACGGCAAGAACCATAATGATGCTTTTTATATGTTTTAATTTCATGATAAATAATATGGCTACTTCGCTGCCCTAATTTTTGTTACCTCATTTATCCAACAACCAACGGTGTAAGTATCACCTTCTTTCAGGTTGTGGAAAAATAAAAGTTCGTTAGCAGGGAAATGCTTTTGGTATGAACTGATTCTTTTATCCATAGCTTCTGTTAATGAGGGGTCAACCTGTTTAGCTTTAACATATTTATCAACTGCAGCCCAATACGCAACTTTCTTAGTTAAATCGTCATTACCACAATCTTTAGCAGAAGCAGCATACATATCTCCAATAAGTACATACGGTTTTCCATCTTCAGGCTTTAATTTAGTTGCCTTATATGCCATCGATCTGGCTACGCTATAATTACCTATTGAACTTTGAATTTCAGCGAGATAAATATATGCGCTTTCCGACTTATCAACATCTTCCATATTAACAGCTTCTTCCATATAAGAAATTGCTTCTTTAAACTTTTGTTGAATCATTAGCATTTTACCAATCATATAAGCACTTTCAGGAGAAGGTTCTAATTTATAGAGACCAAGTGTAGCCTTAAAGAATAAAGGATCATTTTCACAACTCTTTTTGTCGAGTATATCAGTAATTTTTTTCAATAATTCAACATCATTTGGAGTTTCATCAAATTTCTTTTGATAAACCCTTACCAAATCTTCACAGTTAGCAAATGGCTCGAAAGTGATATCAATATTTCCTTTCACATTCAACCATTTTTGTAAATATTTATCTTTTCCGGGTTTACCTTCATAGTAGGCAATGTTTTTATCGATATAATCCGAAATTTGATCATAAGTATCAACTATAATAGCAGTATCTATTTTTCCTTTTTGTGCCATTTGAGTTGTGGCTCTGAAATAATATACAAAAACAGCAGATTTTGTTTTTGCTTTCTCCAATTCCACCGATTCTTTAAGAATTCTATAAACTTCTTCAATAGCAGATGGTTTTACTTTATAGAGATCTGTTCCTTTATAACCTAATACTTTTCCTCTTTGTGGTAAACCTGTTCGGTAATCATTAGGAAAATATTCCAATCTTCTGTCATAGATCAACATTAATGAATCTATAAGATCATTTTTTAACTTTTCATCGCTTTCCTTCTTTATCCTGTATTCCATCATATTGGAACCATCGAGATAAATATTTTCACTTGCAAGGGGGCAATTTTCAAATACCCAGCGCCAAGGTTTTCTGGCATCATTTACAGCGGAGTTTTTATATCCGCTTGCCTTCCACTGCTTATAGAATTCTCTGTATAATGAAAGGTTCATAACACAACTAACACTGTCAGCACCATATTTTTTGCTCTTATCCTGCTGAGGCATATTTGCATTTGCCTGTCCAGCAAATAATGTTAAGCTGAACAAAAAACTTACAAAAAAGATAGCCGATTTAAATTTCATGACTTTTATTTATTAATTATACTTTCTCTTATAAAACCAATTTTCCTGAATACTTATGCCAAAGTTAACATTAAAAAAGTTTTCTTGTATTAAATTATTTTTTAATGTGCCTCTTCTTCCAACCTCAAATCCAAGGTCGAGAGCCGTTTTTGACTTCTTCATAGGAAAACTTACACCAAAACTTATACCAAACTCATCAATTTGATTTCCATTGACTTTTAAATATGACTGTTCATATCGTGCTCCCATTCGGTAAGTCATTCTTTTTAACAAAGATGAGATGCTTGTATGTTTTGGTATATACTGACCACCAACCGCCAGGCGAAGAGTATTTTGTAATGTGTCAGCAAGTCCAAAGGCTGAATAATCTGACCATTGCTGCCACTCTACATCAGCACCAACTAAAAACGATCCGGGACGTTTATACACAGCACCAAAACCTAGTCGGGTAGGTATTGTTAAGGTACCTTTTTCATCAGGTCGGTAATCAATTGTATCAATATTTTCTTCAACAACATCATAATAACCGCCAGTAATTGTAGATGCCAAATAATTTCTTTTTGCGTTTGCATTGAACTTATTGGCATAAATTGCACCCAGGGTTAAAATATTTTTATTTTTCAGATGTAAATCATATTGCAGTCCATAATCAAAAATGAAGGAACTAACATTTACTTTTGATTGAACATTAGTGCCATAAATATTTAATGAATCCAGAAAAAATATTTTTGATGAGCGGCTTCCTGTTCCAAATAAATATGATGCATCAATTCCAACCCTAAAGTTGTTCCCGATTTTAAATGCGTTTCCCCAATTAATTCTATTTATTCCACCTTCACCCACAAGGTCATTTACAATATTAGAGAAATTATACTCGCTCATGTCGACATTAATTTCTATATTGTAATTAACAGTACTAAAAGGCATTATGCCAAAAGAGGTTTTCCACCATTTATTAATTGGAAAGCCAAACATAATATAACTTAAAGTTGCTCCATTTGTAGATTCGGAGAACTGATTAGTCCTTAAATTTAGATAATTTGCTACTATTCCGGCTTCAAATGTTATAGCTGTTGTATCGAAAGCCGCATAAGATGCAGGGTTTCCTGGATTAACAAGAGTAGCATCGCTCATGCCAATAGAAATACCGCCCATACTTTGAAGCTGAGCGTTTACATTTTCGCCATGCAGGTCTCCCAAACCAAAACGGGAATATGGAGAGTTAAGGCCACTCTGTGCGTATGCTATATTGCCAAATGCAACTATAGTTGCTATAATAAATAACTTAAATTTTTTCATTAAAATCCATTATACCCTTTAAACCTATTAAAACTAAATTTGGGGCTGCAAATGTCTTATATTTTAATAACTTATCAAAATATTTATAATCACCTCCCGTAAGTAAAACTCGTAATTGCTTATTCACAACTGTATAACTCTCAATAATACTATTTATTTCGCCGGCACAACCTCTTATAACTCCCGAAAGAATTGAGTTTTCGGTAGTATTACCAATTAATTCAGGAATATGATTTTCCTTCAAATCTATAAGCGGTAATTTTGAAGTATAATGGTTTAAAGCCTTTAATCTCATTTTAAGACCAGGGCTTATGGCCCCACCATAATATTTATTATTCTTATTTAACAAATCATATGTTATGCATGTTCCGGCATCAATAACCAAAACATTTTCATTTGGAAACATAACTGAAGCACCAGCCATTAATGCAATCCTATCCCTGCCAAGAGATTCTTTTGATAAATAGTTATTTTCAACTGGCAATCTTGTGTTATGATCGAGCATAAGAGTTTGGATACTTGAAGAAATGATTTCCATTATTTTCTTATTATCCTCTCTCACACTTGACATAATTGCAGCCTTAATAGGAAATTGTTTCAGTATTTCTTGAAGTTCTTTTTCTCCAAAATACTCAAATGAAGAATTGAATACAATTTCATCTTGCTTAAAAACCGCCAATTTAATCAGCGTATTACCTATGTCAACAACCAGTTTCATAAAAAGTTATGTGCAAAAGTACATTTATGCACTTTGCAGTGGATATTTTTTAAGTTTTTTTTTGACAAATTAAAAAAATAACTACTTTTGCCGCTCCATTAGCAAATGGTGCCATAGCTCAGTAGGTAGAGCAATGGACTGAAAATCCATGTGTCCCTGGTTCGATCCCGGGTGGCACCACTTCAAAGGAAACATATACCCCTGATAATCAACGATTATCGGGGATTTTTGTTTTTATTCCACATAAGCCGTTTTTCACTCTTCAATTAAAAAATGGAATTTTAAACTAAAAAAAAGCGATTATATGTAATTGAATATTTTGTTTAACATCAAAAAAAATACCGAAACGTAATAACCCTATGTTTTTTTAAGAATTAATTTTACCACTAGAGTATTTTATATCATACTTTTTATCAAATGTTTTTATTTAGAAACGATATAAATAAACATCAAAACCATAATATTTTATAATTCAAGGCCTTAAAAATCTAGTAAGCTTATTATATTTACAAAGCCAATTCAAATTAAGATGAAAAAGTTTATCTGCTGGATTGAGTAAATATTTGAGGAGATTCATTTATACCGTTGAAAAAGAAAACTCCTTTAAGCAATTAAATTTGTGTATAATATTTAATGCAAAGTCAGTACAGGGAAATTAAATAAAAAGTTTACCAATACAATAAATATTGACTCAGAAATTGTTATTTAAGCGTTAATGATTCAATATTAAAAATCATTCGGAAATACTAATTTTAAGTCTTACAATCACACTCTATGAACGAAAAAGAAAAGTTATTATCTGAAATATCAGATCTTCGCGAAAGAATTGCAGAACTTGAAGATAATGAACTGAAATTAAAAAGCACTGAAGAAGAGTTAAAAGCCTCAAACCAACAATTACAAGCAAATGAACAACAGCTTAGGGCTACAAATGAGTCGCTTATTGCAAGTGAAAAGCAATACCGTAACTTGTTTAATTCCATTCAGGAAGGGGTATATTTACATCGCTTGGTTTATGATGATAATGGAGTTGCATGTAATTACCAAATTATTGAAGCCAACCCGGTTTCCGAAGAATATTTAAATATTAAAAGAAAAGATGCCATTGGCAAACTTGCAACTGATCTTTATGGTACAGAAGAAGCTCCATTTCTTGATATCTATGCAAAAGTTGCTGAAACAGGCGAACCCATATCATTTGAGCAATATTTTGAACCCATGAAAAAGCATTTTTATATTTCAGTTTTTTCACCTACTCAAGGAGAATTTGCAACTGCTTTTTTAGATATTACTAAAAGGAAGAGTGTAGAAGAAGATTTAAAATCTCTTACAAAACGACATCAACTAGCCATAGGGTCAGCTAAAATTGGAATTTGGGATCTTGACTTAATAAATAATGCCTTAATATGGGACAAACAGATGTTTAATCTTTATGGTATTAAGCCTGAAGAATTTGGAGGAGCTTATGAGGCATGGAAGGCTGGTGTACACCCTGAAGATATCAATAGAACTGATGCAGAAGTTCAAGAGGCTATAGCCGGTACAAAAAAATTTGACACCCAATTTAGAGTAGTTTGGCCTGATGGTCAAGTACGCTTCCTTAAAGCTAATGGGAAAATTGTTAACGACTCCAAAGGTAAGCCAGAAAGGATGATTGGTATTAATTGGGATATCACCAATAGAATAGAGTCTGAACAAGAACTAATAAAAGCCAAAGAAAAAGCCGAAGAGAGCAAAGCAAATATTACAGCAATAATTGAAGGTACAGATAACAGTATTTGGGCTTTTAACAGAAACTATCAAATTCTATATATAAACCATGTATTTCAAGAAGAATTTTTAAGATCATTTGGTGTTCTTCTAAAACCTGGAATGAGTTTAATTGAAGCTCTCCCTGAACCTCTCCAGCCCTTTTGGAAACCACGTTACGACAGAGTTCTTGCTAACGAACAGTTTACTTTAGAAGATGCCGTTCCAACAGAGACAGGAACAATATATATCCATGTGTCGTTTAACCCCATTATTAAAAATGGAAAAGTTATTGGTGGCTCATGTTTCGGAAGTAATATTACCGAACGTAAAATTGCTGAAATTGAACTAATTGAAGCTAAAGAAAAAGCTGAAGAAAGTGAAGAACAACTGAAGCGTATAGCGAATAACTTTGTAGATGGCATGATATATCAGGTGGCAATGCCTGATGAAAATAAACGGAAGTTCACTTACATAAGTGATGCTGTAACAAGATTATATGGATGCTCCCCAGAAGAGGCCATAGATAACCCAGATTTGGTTTATGGAAAATTACATCCAGAAGATGTAGGTAATTTGATTAAGATTGAAAAAGAAGCCTTTAAAAACATGTCTGTTTTCCGTACAGAATGTAGGGTAATAAATCCAGATGGCAGCATTAGATGGGCTTATTATATCTCTCAACCACGAATGATTAATGATATTGTTTGCTGGGATGGCATAGAAGTAGACATTACAAAGCAAAAACAAATTTAAAAAGAACTGACTAGAGCCAAAGAAAAGGCCGAAGAAAGTGAACAAAAGTATCGACTTTTACATGAAAACGCTGGACTTGGAATTGGCTACATAAGCCCGGAAGGAATTATACTTTCTTTCAACACTATAGCGGCTGATGACATGCATGGAGTTCCCGAAGATTTTGTAGGAAAATCAATTTTCGATATTTTTCCAGAGGAAGCAGCATCTGCTTATTATGACAGATTAATGAAGTCTGTTAACTCTAATAAAATAGAGGTTTATGAAGACCATGTTCAATTACCAAAAAAAAGCAAATGGTTTTTAAGTACCTATACAAAAATAGTAGATTCACAAAATAATATTTTAGGGATACAAATAATTTCACAAGATATAACTAAAATTAAAGAATCTGAATTAGAACTTAAAAAAGCCAAGGAAAAGGCTGAAGAAAGCGACCGTTTAAAATCTGCATTTTTGGCTAATATGAGTCACGAAATACGCACACCAATGAATGGGATCCTTGGTTTTACAAATCTTTTACTGCAACCAAATCTTTCTGGTGAAAACCATCAAAAATACGTCGATATTATTCAGAAAAGCGGCCTCCGTATGCTAAATACGGTAAATGATATTATTGATATCTCTAGAATTGAATCTGGCCAAACGGAACTTTCTTTTTCGGAAGTAAATATAGATGAACAATTGGAATATTTATTTTCGTTTTTTAAACCTGAAGCAGAGAAAAAGGAACTAGACCTTTTATCTAAAAAAGATAAATCAGTAAAGGATATTTGGTTTACAACAGATCCAGATAAGTTAAATTCTATTGTAACCAACTTAATTAAGAATGCAATTAAATTTACAGAAAAAGGGTTTATAGAATTAGGATATGAGTTGAAAAAAGAAAAGGAATCAATAGAGTTAAAATTTTATGTAAAAGATTCTGGTATTGGTATTCCGAAACACAGACAAAAAGCCATTTTCGACCGCTTTGTTCAGGCCGATATTGAAGATAGACATGCGAAACAAGGCTCAGGATTAGGATTAACAATCTCGAAAGCTTTTGTTGAAATGTTGGGAGGAAAAATATGGGTAGATAGTGAAGAAGGGAAAGGATCAACATTCTATTTTACAATTAAGAACAATCCCAAATCTAGCATTAAATCTATTGCAAAAAATGATAGCCAGCCAATAAAAGGGGAAAACTCCGGAGGAAACCTTAATATATTAGTTGTTGAAGATGATGAAACATCACAGCATTTCATTTCTATTGTAGTTGAAAAGTTTGCGGGGAAAATAACAAGCTTAAACTCGGGATTGGAAGCGGTTGAGTTTTGCCGAAATAATTCCGATATCGATTTAATACTAATGGACATACAATTACCGGGAATGAATGGATATAAAGCAACTCAAGAAATTCGTAAATTCAACAAAGATGTTGTGATAATTGCTCAAACAGCATATGCATTAACAGGCGACAAGGAAAAGGCAATTAGTATGGGATGTAACGATTATGTTTCAAAACCAATTGATTCAAAGGAATTGGTTTTATTAATAAAAAAATATTTCATGAAATGAGTTTCTTAATAATACAGCACAATATGATTAGTAAATTTCATAATGATTTTATACTATTCCATTAACATGTTGTTGTGATGTGTTTTGTATGTTTTATTACAACTCTAATATCCAGTGACATTTCAATATAAATTGGTATATTTGGCACTGAGATTATTTAATAAATCTCAATTATGAAATCGTTGTCAATACAAATTCTCCTGCTAATTTTCATCTTCAATTTGAAATGTTTGTATCCGCAACATACGGATTCATCTAATCCATCATTTTCCTCTACAAATGTTTTAACTGATACTATTTGTGCAAAGGAGAATTTAGACTCTTTATACCAACTAAATAGTTATGAAAATGCGGTTATATTAGCACAGCAATTTGTCGACAGAGCATTACTCACAAACGATTCAACTAAAATTGCAAATTCTCTTTTGATATTGGGAATCATGCAAGAAAATAAAGGAGTTAATACTAATGCCTTCGAAACATTATTAGACGCCTATACAATATTTAAATCCAAACACAACAAAATTGGCACCGCCTTAACAATGGATCATCTGGGTACTTTATTCAGATATCATGGTTCACAAAAAAAATCGCTTGAATACCATACAAAAGCATATAGACTGCTTAAACAAGGATTTCATTCATCGGGATTAATCAATGTATTAAATAATTTAGGAATCATAAATCGCCAGTTGGGAAACGATAAAAAAGCAATTGAATATCATAAACAAGCATTGAATTTGGCCATAAAGACTGGAAGCCAAAACATTTCAAGCATTTATATTTCAATTGGAACTTATTATTGGTATAAAGGAGTTAATGATTCGGCCTTGTATTATTATAAATCTGCTCGGAATATTCCACCAAATAATTTGCTATTAAAAGAGAGACATTGTGCTGCATTAAATAATATTGGAAACGTTTATAGAAGCATGCATCAATACGACAGCGCATTATACTATTATAATTTATCGATTGAGGAAAGCAGACTTTATCAAACGAGAAATTTGGAATCAGTAAATTTAAAAAATCTTGGCCGGGTTTATACACTTATTGGAGAATATGATAAGGCTTATGACTTCTTTCAAAGAAGCCTTAATATTGCAACAGAAATTAATCTAAAGAAAATAATCCTTGAAAATTATAATTGGTTGGGGGAATTATTTGAAAAACAGCAAGATTACAAAAAAGCCCTAGTTTATTTTAAAAAATATGCTGATATAGAAAATGTGATTCTAGCTGAAAAACAACTCGCAGAAATAAATCAACTAGAACGTGATTTCTCAATTGAACAATCAGATAAAAGGCGAGTTTTAAAGCTAAAAGAAAATTCAGAAAAAAACTTACTCATTCAGAAAAGGAGAACTTCAGAAATAATTTATATCGCCCTCCTACTTTTCCTACTTAGTTCTTCCTTATTTATTTTCTTCCAATACAGAACAAAAAAGAGATCAAATTTACAACTAGTAAAGTTGAATGAAAAACTGGAAAAAAAGGTAGAAGACAGAACAAAAAGTCTTTTTGAAGCCAAACAAATTGCTGAAGAAAATGAAATAAAATTCAAAGCGGCCTTTTACACGAGTCCTGATTCTGTAAATATTAATACTATGGATGGGGAATATATTGAAATTAACGATGGATTTACACGACTAACAGGTTATACAAAAGACAACGTTATAGGAAAACGTTCCTCGGAAATTAATATCTGGACCATTCCTGATGATCGCAAAAAACTAACGGATGCACTCGAAAAACATGGGTATATTGAAAACCTGGAAAGTATATTCAAATCCAAAGATGGAAGATTGATACCTGCCTTGATGTCGGCAAAAATAATCACCTTAAAAAATAAACCTCATATACTTTCTGTTACAAGAGAAATTAGCGACCGTAAGAAATTTGAACAAGAAATTATAGCAGCCAAAGAAAAGGCCGAAGAAAGCGAAGCAAAATTCAGAAAACTATCAGCTAATGTTCCTGATTTGATATTTCAATTTACAAGAAGACCTGATGGAAGTTATCATGTTCCCATTGCTTCAGAAGGCATAAAGAATGTTTTTGGATGTTCACCGGAAGATGTGTTTGATGATTTTGAACCCATTGCCAGAGTAATACATCCAAAAGATGCTGCAAGAGTTATTAGTGATATTGAATACTCGGCAAACCATTTGACATACTTTACGTGTGAATTTCGGGTTCAAATACCGGGAAAAGAAATACAATGGATTTTTTCCAGGTCAACGCCTGAAAAACTAGGTGATGGCAGTGTAACATGGTACGGGTTTAACGTAAATATCACCGAACGTAAGAAGATTGAAGAAGAACTAATAAAAGCCAAAGAAAAAGCCGAAGAAAGCGACCGTTTAAAGTCTGCGTTTTTAGCTAATATGAGCCATGAAATACGCACTCCCATGAACGGCATCCTAGGCTTTACAAATCTTCTACAACAACCTGATCTCAGTGGTAAAGAGCAGGAAAAATATATTGATATCATCAAAAAAAGTGGCGACCGTATGTTAAACACGGTAAATGATATTATTGATATTTCAAGGATTGAGGCAGGCTTGGAAGGTCTTAATGTTTCTGAGGTGAATATAAATGAACAATTAAGATATTTATATTCATTTTTTTTGCCTGAGGCAGAGAAAAAAGAAATCAATCTTATATTTAAAAATGAGGATTCAGAAAAGGATATCATTTGCAAAACTGATCCTGATAAATTTAATTCTATACTTACAAACCTTATTAAAAATGCAATTAAATTTACCAATAAAGGTTCTATTGAATTGGGCTACAACATAAAAGATGATAGTGGATTTTCCGAATTAATGTTTTACGTAAAAGATTCAGGTATTGGAATTCCCAAAAACAGACAGCAAGCTGTTTTCGATCGATTTGTTCAGGCTGATATTGAAGATGTTCAGGCAAAACAAGGCTCAGGATTAGGACTAGCAATTTCGAAAGCTTATGCTGAAATGATGGGTGGCAAAATATGGTTAGAAAGTGAAGATGGTAAAGGCTCAATATTTTATTTTACGATTAAGTTCCATAATGATTCTAAAATAAAACCCATCAAAAAATTTGATGATGACATAATTAAAAAAGATGATTCCTTAAGTGGAAAACTTAATATTTTAATTGTAGAAGATGATGAATCATCACAACAATACATCTCCCTTTTGGTTGATAAGTTCGCAAAAAATATAAAAATTGTAATTTCAGGACTAGAAGCGATTGAAGAATGCCATAATAATAATATCGATCTGATATTAATGGACATACAGTTACCCGGAATGAATGGATATGAAACGACCCAAGAAATCCGTAAATTCAACAAAGATGTTGTGATAATTGCTCAAACAGCATATGCATTGGCAGGCGACAGAGAAAAGGCAATTGAAGCGGGTTGTAACGATTATATTTCAAAACCAATTGATAGAAAGGAATTGGTTTCAATAATAAACAAATATTTATAGAAACTTAATAATTAAACATAGGCTATATGTTTTCTGTTGAGCCTGTTATGTCAATCGATTCCAATAAAAAACCCTCAACTAAATCTATTAGCAGAGGGTCTTTAATTCAATAACTAATAATTTATTAAATATCAGGACAAAAAGTTTTTAAATATAATGTTGTTTCTTTCTGCTCTTTAAGGTTAATATTTTCAACAACAATCTTATTTTCAGAAGTATTTGAAATAACATTATATGAGATAGATTTAATAATATCATCAGTATTATCAGTCTCATCCATAAAATACTCAATTCCAACTGGTATTTGATCTGCTTGCGATTTGTTTACATCAAGAGCAATACTTGGTGCAATAACTAATGCAACTATCGACATAAGTTTTAACAAAATATTTAATGATGGTCCTGATGTATCTTTAAATGGATCACCAACAGTATCGCCCACAACGGTTGCTTTATGCGAATCGCCTCCTTTTGAGTGATGCACATCTTCATGTGTCACACCTTCCTCAACCATTTTCTTCGCATTATCCCATGCACCACCGGCATTTGATTGGTAAATGGCGAGAAGCACTCCTGAAGCAGTTACTCCTGCCAACAAGCCACCCAGCATTTCGGCTCCGCCAAGATAACCTACCAGTGCAGGTGCGATAATAGCCAATAAACCCGGCAATACCATTTCCTTTAAAGATGCTTTGGTTGAAATTTCAACACATTTTTCATATTCGGCAGCACCCTCAGCAGCGTCAAATATTGCTCTGTCTTCCTTTGTTATTTTAGAAAGGTCGGAATCGTATTTGCGCATTATGCCTAAGGCTGCTTTAAGTTCGGGAATATCAGAAAACTGTCTTCTTACTTCATTAATCATCGACCTGGCAGCTCTGCCTACAGCGCCCATAGCCATCGATGAAAACAAATACGGCAACATACCCCCAACCAATAAGCCGGCCATGATATGAGGTTTCGAAATATCAATATTTACCACATTTGCCTGCTGCATAAAAGCAGAAAATAATGCCAGGGCGGTCAGGGTTGCCGATGCAATTGCAAATCCTTTTCCTATGGCCGCAGTGGTATTACCAACAGCATCTAATTTATCAGTTCTCTGTCTAACCTCTTTTGGCAATTCTGCCATTTCTGCTATGCCACCAGCATTATCGGCAATAGGCCCGTAAGCATCAACAGCAAGTTGAATTCCTGTATTTGCAAGCATGGCTACAGCTGCAATGGCAATTCCATATAATCCAGCAAAATAATATGATAATATAATGGCTGCTGCCAACCCAATAACAGGAACTGCTGTGGATCTCATTCCCAGACCTAAACCTGCGATAATATTTGTTGCAGCACCGGTATGTGATTGTTCTACTAAACGTCTTACAGGGCCTTTGCCTGTTGCGGTATAATATTCTGTAATCTTACCAATAGCTATTCCAATTCCCAATCCCACTAAAGTGGCATAATATACATTTAAAGAAGTAAAATGTATTAGTTCCCCACGATTATTTACATAATCCCAACTTTCGGGAAGAAAAGCTTTTATAAGGAAATATGATCCTACAAGCATAACTAATGCCGAAACTAATTCTCCTGTATCAAGGGCTTTTTGTGGATTTCCATTTTCTTTAACTCTTACAAAGAAAGTTCCGAATATGGAAGTTAATATACCAAGACCAGCTATTGTTAATGGTAACAAAACAGGTCCTAATGCAAATGAAGATTCGAAGGGCGGCAGAGTCACGTAAGCAGCCCCTAATACCATTGCAGCAATTATCGATCCTACGAAAGATTCGAATAAATCGGCTCCCATTCCGGCAACATCACCTACGTTGTCACCAACATTATCAGCAATAGTTGCAGGATTTAAAGGATGATCTTCAGGAATGCCTGCCTCTACCTTTCCCACAAGGTCGGCACCAACATCGGCGGCTTTTGTATAAATTCCACCACCTACTCTGGCAAATAGTGCTATTGAGGAAGCTCCTAAACTAAATGCTGATATAACATTAAGAACAGTTTCCAGTCCCCACTCTACTCCAAAAATACCATTGAAAACTAAAAACAAAACACTTATTCCAAGTACACCCAACGAAACAACTCCAAGACCCATAACAGATCCCCCGTTAAAGGCTACTTCCAATGCTTTGTTTAAAGATGATTTTGCAGCATAGGTTGTTCGTACGTTTGCCTTGGTAGCAATCCGCATACCAATAAAACCCGCTAAGCCTGAAAGTAAAGCTCCTGAAATAAAGGAAATTACTACATACCCATTTGAGGTGGTTTCGTTGGTGCTCTTTAGAAATAAAAGAACTGCTACAGCAGCCACAAAAATTCCGAGGATTTTGTATTCGGCTTTTAAAAATGCCATTGCACCATCACTAATATGCTTGGCAATTTTTGCCATTTTAGCGTTTCCAACTTCCTGTTTACTTACCCAGGACGACTTCCAAATGATGAAAATAAAACCAATTACTGCAATAATTGGTAATGCATAAATAATTTGTTCCATAGAAATTGATCTAATGTTAATAATTAATACTTTTGCATATCAGTATTTAGGTATTGCTTTACCTGTTTAGAGTTTAAAACCTTCCATATCTGATACATCAGTGAATTATTTCTTAATAATATTTAATGATTTGGTTTAAAGGGCGCAAAAATAAAACAATAACTTAATTTAGCAAATTATAATCATACGCAAAGGTTTTAAATATAGTACTACAGAAAATCTAAGAGTTCTACAATGAAGGACAAGAAAAAAAACCAAACAAAAAGCATTTGTAAATACAAGAAGAGTGATATTGAGAAAAATATTGATGAAATTATTCAGTTAGTTTCTCACCCAAAATACATTTGCACAAAATGTGGCAGGGTAGCAAATGAGAAAGCATACTTATGCAACAATATTAAAATAAACTCATAAGAATTATTCATTGGTCGCGGAATCTGGAGTTTTAAAGCATAGTAGAGATTCTACAAACACATTTATAAGGCCACCAATTCAATTATTGCATCATTATATCTTATAATTAAATCGTTTGCGTAAAAAAACACCTTCAATTAACTCATAATAGTATTGATATTCTTACTTTTGGCATTATAAATTTTGTAAAAATGAATAGACTTTTAATATCTACAGGAGGGGGAGATTGCCCTGGTTTAAATGCTGTAATACGAGCAATTGTACACAGGGCCTCTCAGGAAAAAGATTGGGAAATTCTCGGTAGCATACAGGCTTTTAACGGTGTTTTATGGGAGCCCAGCGAAATAGTTGTCCTTGATAATAATAAAGTAAAAGGTATACACTTCCAGGGTGGAACAATTATAGAAACTACCAACAAAGGAGGCCCGTTTGGGTGGCCTGTTAAAAACAAAGATGGTAGTTATACAGAAGTTGACAGGTCGGATGAAATGATCAGAAAACTTCAATATATGGGTATCGACGGTGTAATTAACATAGGGGGTGATGGCTCCCAGCGAATTTCTCAACTACTATGGGAAAAAGGCTTAAACATAATTGGAGTTCCCAAGACTATCGATAATGATTTGTCATCTACCGACTCAACTTTTGGATTTCAAACTGCAGTTCAGATAGCCACCGAATCGGTGGATAAATTAGTTACAACAGCAGCCAGTCACAATAGAGTTTTTGTAATGGAAGTTATGGGTCGCGATGCCGGATGGATTGCCTTAAATGCCGCTGTAGCCGGAGGTGCAGAGGTAGCATTGATACCCGAAAACCCCTACGATATTCAAAAGGTTAAAGCAGCGCTGGAAAAGAGATTTCATCACGACAGAGGCTTTGCAGTTGTTGTAATTTCAGAAGGCGCAAAACAACAAGGCGGATCAGTTGCCACCATCAAAACTGAAGAAGTAGGATATCACAACAAACGACTTGGCGGAGCAGCACGTAAGTTGATAGAAGAACTTAAGGCAGCAGGGTTTAAACAAGATATGAGAGAAACTGTTTTGGGCCACTTACAAAGAGGTGGTGTTCCTATTGCATACGACAGAGTACTATCAGCCCAATTTGGAGTTAAAGCCTTTGAAATGGCTCTTGAAGGTGATTATGGTAAAATGGTTTCTTACCAACATCCCGATTTTATTTCAGTTCCTCTAAAAGAGGCAATTGCAAAACCAAACCTGGTTGACGAAAAAAATCAATTGGTAAAAACTGCACTGGGGCTGGGAATATGCCTGGGAAATTAAAACTTTGTTTTCTTAATTAAAATTATTATAAATAATTACATATTTGTTTAAATTTGCATTAGAAACGTATTCTAATGAATAATAATCATTTATAATTAATCTTATTTCTATGGAAGAGTATGCAAGTGTTGAAAAAGTAAACGAACTATTAAACTATCTGTCAGAAATGGCTGTTACTTATGGCTTAAAACTTCTGGCAGCCCTATTTATACTTGTTGTTGGTATTTGGGTTATTAATATGCTGGTAAAGCGTATCAATAAATTAATGGATAAAACAAACACTGATCCATCACTCAGAGGTTTCCTTAAAAGTCTTGTTAGTATTACTCTCAAGATAATTCTTTTTATTATTGTGTTAACAACAATGGGAGTTGAAATGACTTCCTTTATTGCCATACTTGGAGCAGCGGGATTAGCTATAGGTTTGGCATTACAAGGCACTTTACAAAATTTTGCAGGAGGGGTAATAATTCTATTGTTTAAACCATATAAGATTGGCGATTTTATTGAAGCACAGGGCTTTATGGGGACAGTTATTGCTATAGAAATATTTGTTACAAAACTAGCTACCCCCGATAATAAGGTAATTATAATACCAAATGGAGGTTTGGCTAATTCTTCTATGACCAATTTCAGCAAAATGGAAACACGTCGTGTGAATTGGACATTTGGAATAGCATACGGTGATAGTTATGATGTGGCTAAAGAAATGATTATGACCCTCATTAAGGAGGACGACAGAATACTTACAGATCCTGAGCCATTTATTGCTTTAGGAGAATTAGCCAATAGTTCGGTAAACATTACGGTAAGGGCCTGGGTTAATGGAGCCGATTATTGGGGAGTTTTCTTCGATATGAATGAAAAGTTCTATAAAGTGGCAGGAAAACACAATATTAATATTCCATTCCCACAAATGGATGTACATTTGGATAAAGCATAGTCAATTAAAACTTGTACAATATTATTTTTTGATTCATATATTCATTAAAGAAAATTGCTGTGAAAAAATCATTTAAAAGTAGTTTGTTAAATTTTCGTGCTGCAATATTATTGACATTTATAATGTTTTCCTCAATGGCGATGGAAGCTCAGATGAGAACGTATGTTACCTCAGGAGGAGAAATGATATTTTCATTTGCCACCATCGACAACAATGGTATTAATCCAAATAATATTGTTAGGTTTTCTCCTGTCTTCAACCTTCAGGTTTACGGAAACTTCGATTTTAATAAACATTTTGGCCTAATTGCCGGCGGTAGCATTAGAAATGTTGGATTTATAAATGAAAATACCGATGCTTTGAATTCTGGAATTAAAAAAAAATACAGAAATTATAATTTAGGAATTCCTTTAGGTATTAAAATTGGTAATCTCAGTAAACTGTTTGTATATGGAGGTTATGAAATAGAATTTCCCTTTCATTATAAAGAGAAAACATTTATCAATGGGAGTAAGCAAGGCAACAAGGTCAACGAATGGTTTTCTGCCAGAACTCCGTCACTATATCATTCAGTATTTGCAGGCATACAATTTCCTTACGGGATGAGTTTAAAGTTTAAATATTACCTTACGGGATTCTTTAACGAAGGGTTTTCTGAGACAATCAATGGAGTAGTAGTTACACCTTACAAAGGGTATAAAGCTAATGTTTTCTATTTTTCACTTAGTTTTGCACTCTTTCAAAATAACAAAGTATATTATTCAGAATATAAAAACGCATCTAATTTTTATTAAAATATAATTTGAGAAATTTTTCAAGATTTATTTTCTGGTTAGCAGGATGGAAAGTTGCTGACAAAGCACCTGAAGGTATTGACAAAGCAGTATTACTTGTTGCACCGCACACAAGTAATTGGGACTATATTATGGGGCAATTATATGCCCTGATTACGAATATACCTGTGAGGTTTTTAATTAAAAAAGAACTCTACTTCTGGCCTCTCGGACCGATACTAAATAAACTTGGCGGGGTTCCTGTCGACAGGAAAAAAGGCCGCAATACGGTGGATACGGTTGCAGCCTTGTTTGACAATTACGACAGTATTTATATAGCCGTAACTCCCGAGGGCACCAGAAAACTCGTAAAAGACTGGAGAAAAGGCTTTTATTATATAGCAGAAAAAGCAAATGTGCCAATATTACTTTCCTTTATCGATTATAAGCATAAGGTTGTTGGAATGGGAAAACCATTTATAACAACTGGAAATATTGAGGCAGATATGGAGAAAATTAAAGAGTTTTATAAAGATAAAAACGCCCGGCATCCTGAAAAATTTAGCCTCTCAAAAGAAAACAGGGATAAGTAATTATTTTACACATATTACCGGATCCGGTTTCGTTAACACCTGGTTCAGACTTTTGGCTGCGCCCAGTCCGAATGCTTAATTATTAGCAAAAGTTTTTATTCTCTTTTCAAAAAATCTGTTACCAAAGCGTTCGTATCAGATTCCATTTCCGTTGTCCAACTATCTATCCACCATCTTCTTCCATCGAAATGAATTTGTAAACTAGTTAATCCTCTAATGTTTGAAGCAATATTTGGTTCAGTTCTTACTTCAAAAGCACTCCATACTTGGGCAATATTTCCATAGTGATTGATTTCTCTTTTAATTTCTTTTTCATAAAAATCCACTTTGGGTGAAAGCAATAGAGGAATGTATTCCGCTTCTAATGAATGTGATTGAACATTCCCATTTTTATCTAGCTTAGTAATAAGAGCGTTTTCTGAATGTAAATATTTATCTCTTTCAAATTGCCATGGATCGAGACTTGTTCCTGAAATCACATCATAATACGCATCTATTATTGCACCTATTGAATTTACGTCATTAGCGTATTTTATATCAGCAGTTTGTCCAAATATTTGCGTACTGAAAACAAAAACTATAATAATTAATATTTTACACTTTTTCATGTTTATAATTTTTTCTGACGGTCTTGGTTATTAGTAGTTGCGTAGATATGCACTTAAGTTTATAAGCACATACCAAGTTGGAAATTCCTGCAGAATTTCCAAAGTAGGCGAGAACAAGCAATTACTTATAGCCATTGTTGTGCTTTCGTTACCGATTTATTAAATTAAGTTCTTTCTCAATTTTTGCAATTACATTGTCTAGTGTATTAATAGTTTCCATTTCTAAGTCAATTTTTTTACCCCTATTGTAGATCGCTAACTGCAAGTTCATCATAAGGCTATTGTCATTTAAGAATTTGTCATAATCCTTAATTTTCAATTTGTAAAGCGTTATCGAGTCAGAATGTTTAAATCCATAGATTGTGGGCTGACTGTAGTCAGCGACTAAATATCTCTTTTGAAAAGGATATATTAGCTGTACAATACTCAAGCCAGCGCCATTCATTCCCAATTCATCATCTAACCGTTTTAAGTCTAGCTGATACAAATTAGTAATGGCGATACGCAGACTGTCATTGGATAAAATATTTAAACCAATGTTTTTTAAGTTTTCAAAAGCACTTGTTTTAGGAATTATTTGAAAATCACCATTGGATTGCGTGAAGAAGTCATAAATAGTATCGGAATATGGTTTTTTATTATGAATATCATATATAAGACTTTGACTTGTTTTAAAGATCTCTTCATGTTTAGAAACGATTTCTTGGATATCCTTTCTAGTTTGTAATAAATCACTTTTAAGTTCTTTGTAAATCTGGATTTCTTGTTTTTGAATTTTCCGATTTTCGTTCCAATTATTAATCTGAAGTGCAATCAATATTCCTATAACTACTAGAATTATCTCTCCAAGTGCATACAATAGGTATTTACCTATCTTATTTTCTTTCAACATGTTTTGTCTAATTTTTCTAAAGAATTTTATCATTGGTTATTGGTTGGTTATAATGTAGCACAACTACTTATATGTTTAACTATCATGCTTTATATCTTATAATATGTTGTGTATATATGAACTTTGTAATATTCCACTTAATTCTATTTGATTTGGTTTTGGTTACTCCAAAAGTAAGTATTTAATAATAATAAGTGCTGAGTTTTGGGTAATA